>JADGGV010000067.1 GCA_019689775.1 Gemmatimonadota bacterium | reverse complement strand
AAAATGACACCGCCCCGCGACCGGGGGCCGGTCGGCGCCGAGCCCGCGCTCCTCGGCACGCCGCTGCGCCCGCCGGCGCCGGTCCCGGGGCCGGGCCGGTCGGACGCCACGCCGACGCGCCGCGTGCGCGACCCGTCCGGCTGAGCGGGACGCGGCCCCGGCCGACTGGCTTGGCGGGACGGAGCCCCAACTAGCTTGGCGGGCCGCAGGCCCGCCCGTCGGTGCGGGACGCCTGCCCGCCCGGCTGCGGGCGTCGGGCGCGGCCCCCGGGGCTGGCGCCGCACGGGACCGGGATCGAGACGGCCGGGGCGGGATTCCGGATCAGTACCCGTCCGCCGCGCCGCCGGAGCGCGGATCCGCCCACGCCGTCCAGACGCCGCCGCGGCGCAGGATCGACGGCGCGTTGGCGACGCCGTCGCGCGGCTCCACCTTGTGCCCCATCGCCTCGAGCGCCTGGATCGTGGCCGGCGTGAGGCCGTGCTCCTCGTAGTAGAGGATGTCGGGGAGGTGCTGGTGGTGGATGCGCGGCGCGTTCACGGCGGCGGCGACGTCCATGCCGTAGTCGAGGACGTTGGAGAGGACGTCGAACGTCGCCGAGATGATGCGCGGGCCGCCGCGCGCGCCGGTGACGAGGAGCGGCCGGCCGTCCTCGTCGAGCACGATCGTCGGCGTCATGGCGGAGAGGGGCCGCTTCCCGGGCGCGATCGCGTTCGCCTCGCCCTGCACCAGCCCGAACATGTTCGGCGCGCCCGGCTTGGCGGCGAAGTCGTCCATCTCGTCATTCATCACGATCCCGGTGCCGGCGATCGTGACGCCCGAGCCGTAAAGCTCGTTCAGCGTCGTGGTGAGCGCGACGGCGCCGCCCTGCGCGTCGACCACGCCGAAGTGCGTGGTGTGGTTGCCGTCGCGGAGCGCGGCCAGGCCGGGGCGGATCTGCGCCGAGGGGGTGGCGCGGTCGCGCGAGATCGTGGCGCGGAGCTTCGCCGCGTACTCCGGCGAGAGGAAGCGCGCGGCGGGCACGTCGACGAAGTCGGGGTCCGCGAGGAACTCGTTGCGGTCGGCGAAGGCGCGGCGGGAGGCCTCGGCCATGAGGTGCAGCGCCGCCGGCGAGTGCCAGCCGAGCGCCTTCAGGTCGTAGCCGTCGAGGATGTTGGCCATGAGCGCGAGCGTGAGGCCGCCGGACGAGGCCGGCGGCATCGACAGCACGCGGTGGCCCCGGTAGACGAACTCGACCGGCTCGCGCCAGTGGGCGCGATAGCGCTTCAGGTCCTCGGTGGTGATGATGCCGCCGCCGCGCTTCATCTCGGCGGCGATCAGCTCGGCGGTCTCCCCCTCGTAGAAGCCGGCCGGGCCCTGCTCGGCGATGCGCTTCAGCACCGCGGCGAGGTCGGGGTTGCGGAACGTGCTCCCCACGGCCGGCGGCTGGCCGCCGGGGAGGAAGAGCGCCGCCGAGGCGGGGTACTTCGCCAGCCGCTTCGCGGCGTTCGCGATCGACCGGTGGAGCTGCTCGTCCACACGGAAGCCCTGCTCGGCCAGGCGGATCGCGGGCGCCAGCAGCTCCGGCCAGGGGCGCGTGCCGAAGCGCTTGTGCGCCTCCCAGAGCCCCATCACGCTCCCCGGCACGCCGGACGCCAGGTGTCCGTTGATCGACTTGTCGGTGAGCTGGCCCTTCTCGTCCAGGTACATGTCCCGGGTCGCGGCCGCCGGCGCCATCTCGCGAAAGTCGAGCGCCGCCGTCCGGCCATCGCCCATGCGCACCACCATGAAGCCGCCGCCGCCCAGGTTCCCCGCCTCCGGGTAGACGACGGCGAGCGCGAACGCGGTCGCCACCGCGGCGTCCACGGCGTTGCCGCCGGCGCGCAGCACCTCGACGCCGACGTGCGTGGCGAGCGGCGCGTCGCTCACCACCATGCCGTGCGGCGCGACGACCGGGCGCGGCCGCAGCGGATAGGGCCACGCGGCCGGGACTTTGCCGGCCTCCAGATCCGCCGTGGCGCCGGCCGCCGGCGCGGCGGCGGGGCGCGTGGGGGCGCAGCCGGCCAGCGTGGCCGCCAGCGGCGCCGCGACGAGAAGGCTCCAACGTCTCACCATCCGAATCTCACGCCTCCACGAAACTGCGAGAACTTGTTGGTCTCCGTGTCCACGCCGGAGGAGGGGTGGAACGCCCAGAACTGCCCCCACTCCAGGAAGACGTAGGTCCGCCGGGAGGCCTGGTACTCCAGGCCTGCCGACGTCCGCACCGCGAAGTCCGTGTCGAACTTCGAGTCCAGCGCCGGGCCGGAAGGCAGCGAGTACCCGACGAGCCCGACGCCACCGGCGAGGAACAGCGCCAGGCCGCCTCCGCCGCCGGTCGCGATCCGGCCCGTCGCCATCGCCGTCAGCACGCCGGCGTTGTCCGTCCTGATCACCCCGCTCGTGTCGGTCCGCTGGAGCTCCGTGCCGACGGACGGGAGGTAGGTCGCCTCGACGCCCAGCAGCAGGCCCTGCCCGACCAGCCGCTGGAGCGCCACACCTCCGCCGATCCCGCTCCCCAGGTTCCAGCGCGCGCTCGCCACGTGGAACCCGCCCGCGTCCGTGGTCCCGACGACGAACGCGCTGGCGAACGTCTTCACCGGTTTGTTCGCCGGCTTCGGCTGCTGCTGTGCGAGGGCCGGCGCCGTGGCGCCGAGCGTCGCCGCGACCGTGAACACCGCGATGCGTCTCATGGCTCCGGTTCCGTGCTGTACGTCCCTACGTGACCTGACCGAGCGCCCGCAGCGCATGCACGGCGCAGGCCGCGAGCGCGCCGGCGCCGGCCGGCAGCACGGATTCGTCGATGTCGAACCGGGGATGATGGTGCTCTCTCGCCTCAGGGAGCGCGGCACCGAGCCAGAAGAAGCATCCGGGCGCGTGCTGTTGCAGCACGGCGAAGTCCTCGCCGCCCATCCAGGGGGCCAGCTCGCCGAAGGCATCGGCGCCGAGCGTCGCCTCGAGGGCGGCGCGGGCGATCGCGGTCGCCGCGGGGTCGTTGACGACGGCGGGGTAGCCGGTGCGCAGGTCCAGCTCGCCGCGGCCGCCGAGCGCGTCCGCGACCGCGACCGCCTGCCGCAGCGCCGCCATGAGCCCCTCGCGCACGTGCGGCTCGAACCAGCGGATCGTGCCGCGCATCGCCACCGACTCGGCGATGATGTTGTCGGCCGTGCCGCCGTGGATCTGGCCGATCGACAGCACGCCGCGGTCGAGCGGCGAGAGGCGGCGCGCGACCGCGTTCTGCGCCGCCAGCACGACGTGCGCGGCGAGCACGAGCGCATCCACGCCCTCGTTCGGCCGCGCGGCATGCGCGCTCCGGCCGCGGACCGTCACCGTGAACGTGTCGGTGCCGGCCATGATCGCGCCCGGCTGGACCAGGAACGCCTTGCCGGCCGGGAGGTGGGCGCCGATGTGCAGCCCGAAGACGGCCTCGACGCCGTCCATGGCGCCGTCGTCGACCATGCGCATCGCGCCGCTCTTGTTCTCCGCGTCCGAGCACTCCTCCGACGGCTGGAACAGGAGGCGCACCGTGCCGGCCGGCAGCTCGCCGCGCTGCCGCAGCTCCGCGAGCAGCGTGGCGGCGCCGAGCAGCATCGAGACGTGCGCGTCGTGGCCGCAGGCGTGCATCACGCCCGCGACCGTCGAGCAGTAGTCGTGGTCGGCCTCTTCCTGGATCGGGAGCGCGTCCATGTCCGCCCGCAGGGCGACGACGGGGCGGCCGCTCCCGAGCTCCGCGACCACGCCCGTGCGCCCGACGCCGCGCCGCACGCGGTAGCCGAGCGCCTCGACCCGCTCCGCCGCCAGCGCGGCGGTGCGGACCTCCTGGAAGGCCAGCTCCGGGTAGCGGTGCAGGTCGCGGCGGACCTCGACGAGCTGGGGGGCGAGCTGACGGGCACGGGCGAGGAGCTCGGTCATGGGGCCTCCAGTCGGCGGCGCCGGCGCGCCGCGCCGGGCTCCGTTGCCGCACTTCGCGGCGCTCGGTTAACTTTCGATTTTCCCAGGGAATTGAACCGACTCGACGAACCGAGGCAAGACCGCACCTCCATGGCGAATCCCCCGTTGGACAAGCGCCTCACCGAGCAGCGCAACCCGCGCAGCATGCGGATCGACCAATTGACGCCGCTCGAGATCGTGGACCTGATCAACGCCGAGGACCAGATGGTCGCGCAGGCGGTCCACGAGGAGCGCGAGGCGATCGCGCGCTGCATCGAGCTGGTCGTGGACTCCTTCCGCCGGGGCGGTCGCCTGATCTACGTCGGCGCGGGCACGTCCGGCCGGCTGGGCGTGCTCGACGCGTCGGAGATGCCGCCGACGTACCGCACGGACCCGAGCATGGTGCAGGGGATCATCGCGGGCGGCCCGGCGGCGCTGGTCAGGGCGCAGGAGGGCGCCGAGGACCATCCGGAGGACGGCGCGGCGGCGATCGACGAGCGCGGCGTCGGGCCGGACGACTTCGTCCTCGGCATCGCGACCTCGGGGACGACGCCGTTCGTGCACGGCGCGCTGCGGCGCGCGCGCGAGCGGGGCGCGCGCACCGGCTTCCTGCTCTGCACCTACCCGACGGAGGAGCTGGTCCGCACGCACGACGTGGTGATCGCGCCGCTGGTCGGCCCGGAGGTCATCACCGGCTCGACGCGCATGAAGGCCGGCACGGCCACGAAGATGGTGCTGAACACCATCACGACCGCGGCGATGGTGCTGCTCGGGAAGGTGTATGGCAACCTCATGGTCGACCTCCAGGTGACGTGCGAGAAGCTGCGCGACCGGGGCCAGCGGATCCTGATGGAGGTCCTGGGCGTCGATCGTCCCGAGGCGGAGCGCCTCCTCGACGAAGCCGGCGGCCACGTCAAGACGGGGATCGTGATGGGGAAGCTGGGCGTGGACGCGGAGGAGGCCCGGCGCCGGCTCGACGAGGTCGGCGGGCGGCTCTCGAACGTGGTGGGGGATCTGGGCTAGCGCCGGGCGGCCGGCACGGGATCGGGAGACGACCGGGCGCATGCTGATCATCGGGCTCATGTCCGGCACCTCGCTCGACGGGATCGACGCGGTGCTGGTCGAGTTCTCGGGGGCGACGGTGGCGGACGTCGAGTGGCGCGTCGTCGCCTTCGTCGCCACGCCGTACTCCCCGGAGGAGCGGGCGCGGATCCACGGGGCGATCCTGGACGGGAGCGCGGAGTCGCTGTGCCGGCTGCACGGCGAGCTGGGGGAGCGGTTTGCGGCGGCGGCGCTGCGGGTCTGCGAGGTGGCGGGGGTGGATGCGGCGCGCGTGGACCTGATCGGCTCGCACGGGCAGACGGTCTGGCACATCCCGCCGAGCCCCGGGATGCGCGGCTACACGCTCCAGCTCGGCGACCCGGCGACGATCGCGGAGCGCACCGGGATCCCGGTCGTCAGCGACTTCCGCGCGCGGGACGTGGCGGCGGGCGGCGAAGGCGCGCCGTTGGTGCCGTGGCAGGACCGGGTGCTGTTTTCGGCGCCGGGGAAGGCGCGCGTGCTCCAGAACATCGGCGGGATGGGGAACCTGACGTGGGTCCCGCCGAAGGGAGAGGCCGTGCCGCTGCTGGCGTTCGACACGGGCCCGGGGAACGCGCTGATCGACGCGGCGGTGGAGCTGGCCACGGGCGGGCGCGAGACGTTCGACCGGAACGGCGCGCGGGCCGCGCGGGGCCGCGTCGACGAGGAGCTGGTGCGGCAGGTGATGGCGCACGCCTTCTTCCGGATGGCGCCGCCGAAGTCGACCGGGCGCGAGGTGTTCGGCCGGCCGTTCGTGGAGGAGTTGCTGCGCGGCCGCTGGCCGGTCGACGAGGCCGGCTGGGACGACGTCGTCGCCTCGCTGACGGCGGTCACGGCGCGCAGCATCGTGGACGCCGTGCGCGAGTGGGTATTGGACCGCGGCGTCGACGAGGTCGTCATCTCCGGCGGCGGCGCGCGGAACCCGGTGCTGGTCCGGATGGTACGGGACGGGCTCGCGCCCGTTCCGGTGGTGACCGGCGAGACGCTCGGGATCGATCCCGACGCGAAGGAGGCGCTCGCGTTCGCCGGGCTGGCCTGGGCGTTCGTCCACGGGATCCCGGGGAGCGTGCCGGAGGCGACCGGCGCGGCCGGCCCGCGCATCCTCGGCTCGCTCACGCCTGGCGCCGGCGGGCGGGTTCCGACCCCGATGACGGCATCGACGTGACCGTGATGGCTACGACTCGACTCGCGACGACACTCTCCCGCGCGGCGCGGCTCGCGCTCCTTCCGGTCGCGCTGCTCTCGCCGCGCGCGCTGCGGGCGCAGGGGGCCGCGCAGGCGGCGCCCGTGCCGGCGACGTCCGCCACCGACCAGGAGCGCGTCCGCCAGGTCCTCGCGCACCCGTACGGCTCGCAGGAGTTCCAGAGCGGGATCCAGGAGCTGCGCGTCTCGCTGGGCACGATCGTCTTCGACTATCTCGCGCTCGACGCCGGCGACCCGGACCTTCCCGCGATGCAGCGCGCCAACGCGCTCCTCGCGCTCCGCGACCTCGGCGTCGTCCGCCTGGGGACGTTCAAGGCCGGCTACGACGCGCCGGACCCCGCGGTGCGCGCCGCCGCCGTCGCCGCGCTGCGCATCGCGCTCGACGACCCAAAGACCTATGCCGGCGCCGTGGCGGTGCTGACGCGGGCGCTTCAGGATCCGGACCGTCGCGTGCAGGCGAAGGCGCTCGAGTCGCTCGGCGACCACGAGGCGCCGGCGCTGCGCCGGTTCCTGGCCGGCGGTCCGCCCGCCGAGCTGCGCACGGTGGCCGAGCAGCTCCTGCGGGCGGCGGAGGAGCGGGGCGCGCCGCTCGAGCCGGTCGATTCCACCGGCGCGCTCGCGCACACCTCGCTCTCCGGCGTGCGCGTCAGCTTCAAGCCGACGCGGCGCTGGCCCGAGTGGAACGCGGCCGCCGGCGAGCTGAGCGTCACGCCGGTGAAGGGGAAGCCGGTCGTCGTCGCCTCGAACGTGGAGGTGGTGGCGAACGTGCTGCCGGTCGCCGTCGCGCCGGACGGGCGGTACCTGGCCTACGAGGCCGGCCGGACGATCCACGTGCGCGACCTGCGCAAGGGCACCGACCGCGTCCTCGGCCCCGGGATCGCGCCCCGCGCCGCGCCGTTGGCGTACGGCTTCATCTACCTGGTCCAGCGGCCGCAGACGCACCGCGAGGTGCAGGCCGACCCGCTGGAGTACGATGTGCACTACGTCGGCTACGCCGGCGGCGACGACCGCACGCTCGGCGTGCTGAAGGCGACGGCGCGCACGTCGGTCAACGGCAACGCCTCCCCGGCGCGCTGGATGCGCATCGTCGAGGGGCGCGGCTCGTTCGAGATCGTGGGCGACAACATCGTCACGTTCGAGCTGCCGAACCTGGCCGCCGGACCGGGGCCCGTCTCCTGAGGGTGGTGCGATGAGCCGGAAGGCGAGCCGGCCGGAGCCGCGGCGCGCGCGACCGACGCCGGCGAAGATGCCCCCCGCCGCGGGAGCCGCGGAGACGCCGCGGGCGCCGTGGACGCAGCGTTTGCCGGCGTGGGGCGTCGCGCTCGGGCTCGTCGCGCTGCACCTGCTCCTGGCCGCCTGGGTCTTCGACCCGACCGTCTTCACCGGCGGCGACAACGCGTCCTACCTCTCGCTCGCGCGCTCGCTCCTGGAGCGGCACGCGTACCGCTCGCTCTGGGAGCCGGGCGCGCCGCTGCACACGCAGTACCCGCCCGTCTTCCCGGCGCTGATCGCGCTCGGCCTGCTGGTCGGCCTGAAGCCCTGGGTGGGGCTCAAGCTGATCGTGCTGGCGTGCTCCGCCGTCGCCGTCGCCCTCTCGTACCTGTGGCTGCGCCGGCGCGGCCAGCCGGGCGTCGCGCTCGCCGTCGGCGCGATCCTCGCCGCGAGCCCCGGCGTGCTCGCCCAGAGCCACCTCGAGCTGTCCGACGTGCCGTTCTGGGCGTTCGCCATGGTTGCGCTCTGGGCGTTCGAGCGCCTCGGCAAGGGCGACCGCGTCCGCTTCGCGATCGCCGTCGCGGCGACGGTGCTCGCGTACTTCACGCGCTCGGCCGGGCTGCCGCTCGTCGTGGCGGCCGGCGCCTGGCTCGCCTGGCGCCGCTGCTGGCGGCAGCTCGCCATCTTCGCGGCCGTGGTGCTGCCGCTCGCGTTCCTCTGGTGGCTGCGGGCGCACGAGGCGGGCGGCGTCAACTACGCACGCCTGTTCTGGTACGTGAACCCGTACCAGCCGGAGCTGGGGACGATCGGGCCGGCCGGCCTGCTGCACCGCATCCTCGAGAACGCGCGGCGCTACCTCGGCACGCATCTGCCCGTGCTGCTCGCGGAACGCACCGGCGGCGCGCTCACCGCGCTCGCCTCCCTGATCGCGGGCCTGGCCGTCGCCGGCTGGGTCGCGCGGCTGCGCCGGCCGGGCGTCGCCGAGCTGTTCTTCCCGCTCTACGTCGGCCTCATCTTCGTGTGGCCGGAGGTCTGGTCCGGCGAGCGCTTCCTGCTCCCGGCGGTCCCGCTCGTCCTGGCGTACGCGGGCGAGGCGCTGAGCTGGCTCGCGGCGCGCGTCGACCGCCGCGCCGTGGTCCCGGTCGGCGTCGCCGCGACCGCGCTCCTGCTGCTCCTCGGCATGCCCGCCGTCCAGGCCGACGCCGCCACGGCCACGCAGTGCCGCGGCGCCTATCGCGCCGGCCAGCCGCTCGGCTGCCTCGACCCGGCGTGGCAGGAGTTCTTCGGGCTGGCCCGCTGGGCGAAGGACGCGCTCCCGCCCGGCGCGGCCGTCTACTCGCGCAAGCCGGGCTTCTTCTTCGTGGAGAGCGGGCATCCGAGCCTGCCGCAGCCGATGACGCGGGATCCGGCGGAGTTCTTCCGCGAGGCCCGGGCGCAGAAGGTGGGGTACGTGCTGCTCGATCGACTCGGCGACCTGACCGCCTACTACTTCGGGCCGGTACTCATGGCGCGACCGGAGGCGTTTTGCCTGATGCGGACGGCGGGAGACCAGGGTGTGGCGCTGCTGGCGATCCGGACCGAGCCCCCATCGCCCGCGGCGATGCCGCCTCGCGACGGCGTCGCGGTCGAGCCGTGCCCGGCCAGCTACTTCGCGCCGTCCTTCCGCGCGGGCCCGGGGTAGACCAGGCCCAGCGCCAGCCCGAGCGCGAGCGCGCGGATCGCCTCGCGCTGCACGCCCCCGGGATGCAGCCGCGCGAGCGGAATGCGCAGCCGCGGCGCGAGGCCTTCCAGGACGCCGACGACCCCGCCGGCCGTCCCCGTGCCCGCGTCCAGGAGCCCGAACGCCAGCCCCTTGAGCACCGCCGGTCCGGGGATTCGCGGGTAGACGAGCGCGGCGTACGCGGCGGCGGCGACCAGGTCGGCGGCGGCGCGGCGCGCGAGCGCCCGCCCGGCCTCCGCGGCCGCTTCGCCGGCCGCGAGCTCCGCGCCGTCCGCCTCGACCGGCCCCTCGCCGACCTCGCGGACCGAACCGTCGGCCTCGATCGACGCCTCGCCGGTCTCCGCGTCGGCACCCGCCGCGCCGCGCGGCCCCGCGCCGGCCGCGGCCGCCTCCGCGTGGCCGCGCAGCGCCGCTTCCTCCGCCTCGATCTCCGCCCGCAGCAGCGCGTCCAAGTCGGCGTCGCTGATGGAATCGGTGGCGAGCCGGGACAGCGCCTCGCCGAGCGCCGTGCCGAGGAGGCTTGCGGCGACCAGCCGGACCCAGCGAACCTTTCGCGGCCGCAGCACGCGCGTGAGCGCGGCAGCGACGGCCACTCGGCGCAGCTCGTCGGCGGGCCTGACGGCACTTGCCTTGCCGTCGCCGTGCGGGCTCAGCTCCTCGAGGAGGTGGCCGAGACGGTAGAAGACACGCTCCAGGCTCGAATCCGGGAGGGGTGTGGGCATGCGGTCCTCTGCTCGTGACGTGGACGGGCCGGCGGCGCCGGGTGCAACCCGTGTGCCCGGCGGGAGCACGACGCCGTGAGCGCGCTCGACTGGGTCGTCATCGGCCTCTACCTCGCCGCCGCGCTCGGGCTCGGCCTGTACATGGGGCGCCGCGGCTCGAAGAACATGGTCGAGTTCTTCGTCTCGGGGCGCGAGCTGCCCTGGTGGCTCGCCGGGACCGGGATGGCCGCGGCGGCCTTCAGCATCGACACGCCGCTGTACGTGACGGGCGTCGTCGCCCGACAGGGCGTGGCGGGGAACTGGCAGTGGTGGTCGTTCGCGATCGCGCACGTGCTCATGGTGTTCGTCTTCGCGCGGCTATGGCGGCGCGCGGAGGTGATCACCGACGCGGAGCTGACCGAGATCCGCTACGGCGGCCGCCCCGCCGCGATCCTGCGCGGGCTGCGCGCGTTCATCTTCGCCGTGCCGGTGAACGTGATCGGCCTCGGCTACGCCATGCTCGCCGCGAAGAAGGTGTTCGTCGCGCTCGGGCTGGCCAGCTCGCTCCCCGCCGGCCTCGGCGGCGACCCGGAGCTCGCCGCCGTCATCATCGTCACCGTCCTCACGCTGGCGTACGCCGGCGTGGCGGGGCTCTGGGGCGTCGTCACCGCCGACTTCTTCCAGTTCTTCCTCGCGCTCTTCGGCGCCATTCTCGTCGCCGTCATGGCCACCGTCAACGTCGGTGGCCTCGGCGCGCTGCGCGATCAGCTCGTCGCTCGCGGCCTCGGCGACCGCATGACGTTCTTCCCGATCGGCGAGGCGAGCGAGCTGGCGGTGACCACGTTCCTGGCCTACGTCGGCATCCAGTGGTGGGCGTTCCGCCGCTCGGACGGCGGCGGCGAGTTCGTGCAGCGCCTGTCGGCGGCGCGGGACGAGAGGGCGGCGGAGCGGGCGGCCGGGCTCTTCAACCTGCTGCACTACGTGGTCCGGACGTGGCCGTGGGTGATCGTCGGCCTCGTCGCGCTCGT
Source organism: Gemmatimonadota bacterium (assembly GCA_019689775.1). Taxonomy (GTDB): domain Bacteria; phylum Gemmatimonadota; class Gemmatimonadetes; order Longimicrobiales; family RSA9; genus JADGGV01. The sequence goes on along the minus strand of JADGGV010000067.1, from coordinate 1,318 downwards.
GATCTATCCCGACGCGCTCGCGCCGGGCGGCGATCCGGAGATCGCCTATCCGCGCCTGATGCTCGAGTTCCTGCCGGCGGGGCTGCTCGGCCTCGTCGTCGCCTCGCTCATCGCGGCGTTCATGTCCGTGGCCTCGGTGCACATCAACTGGGGCGCGAGCTACATCACGAACGACATGTACAAGCGCTTCGTGCACCCGCAGGCCTCGCAGCGTGAGCTGGTCTGGGTCGGCCGCATCGCCTCGCTCGTGCTCGCCGTGCTCGCCGCGTGGGTCGCGTTCAACGCCGAGAGCATCGGCACGATCTTCACGTTCATCATCGCGATCGGCACCGGCCCGGGCGCGGTGCTGATCCTGCGCTGGTTCTGGTGGCGGATCAACGCCTGGGCCGAGATCGCCAGCATGGTGGCCGGGCTGCTGATCGCGCTGCTGCTGTACGTGCCGACGATCCACTGGGAGAACGCGCCGATGGCGGCGCTGGCGGGCTACATCCGCCCGATCGCCTCGCTCGGCAACGCCGCCGTGCTCACGATCACGGCGCTCGGGACCGCGGTCATCTGGATCGTCGTCATGCTCCTGACTGCCCCGGAGAGCGACGTCGTGCTCGACCGGTTCTACGCGCGCACGCGCCCCGGCGGACCCGGCTGGAAGCGCCAGCGCGAGCGCACCGGCCTGCCGCCGCTCCAGGACCTCGGCGCCGACATCCTCAGCACGCTCTGGGGCGTGCTCCTCCTGTTCGGCGTGATGTTCGCGATCGGCGGCGTGCTCCTGCTGCGCTGGACCGACGCCGCCGTGGCCGCGGCCGTGGCGCTCGTCTCGGGGCTGCTCCTGCTGCGCGCGCGCCGGCGCGAGGCGGCCGTGCTCGCCCGCGGGGCGCGCTGAACCCGAACCCGCAAAACGTGATGTCCGATTCCCGCACCCCGCTCCACGGCCGCCCGCTCGGGCTGCTCGTCCTCGCGCTCGGCGCCGCGTGCGCGCCCCGGCCGGCCGTCGTCCCCGCGCCGCACCCCGCCGGGCTGCCGCCGATCCCGGCCGCCACCGGGCCGCTTCGGATCGACATCGTCGCCCCGGAGGAGAACGAAACGCTCCCGACCCGCGACTCGACGTTCATCTACGGCTCCGTCGGCACCGGCGGCGCCACGCTCACGGTCAACGGCGCGCGCGTCCCCGTCGAGCCGAACGGCGCCTTCATGGCGTACCTGCCGGTGCCCGCGAACGGCGTGTACCACCTCGAGGCGACGGCGGCCGGGCGGACCGCCCGGGCGGACCGCCGCGTGCGCGTCCCGACCACGCCCGCCCTCCCCTCCACCGGCGCGCGCA
>JADGGV010000719.1 GCA_019689775.1 Gemmatimonadota bacterium | reverse complement strand
CACGAACCCCGCCCCCACAGCGCCGACAGCACGCCCCTGAACCGGAACAGCGTCAGGAGCTGCCGGTACCCGAAGTTCTCCGCCACCGCGAGCACGAGCAGCCGGGCAAAATCGCGCATGCTCGTGTAGCGCCGGAACACCAGCTCCTCGAGCGCCACCGACGCGGCCGACAGCGCCACGCCGAAGAAGAACGCCAGCAGCAGGAACGCGACGATGAACGGCGGCGAGGCCCAGCCGAGCGCGAGCGCCACGACGAACGAGACGTAGCCCAGGATCTCGACCACCGGCCCGAAGCCCTCCAGGAACCAGAAGTACGGGAACGCCACCATCCCGATCCGCCCGAACCTCGGGTTCAGCAACATCTTCCGGTGCCGCGCCAGGCTCTGGATCATCCCCCGCTGCCACCGGTCCCGCTGCCGCGCCAGCACCCGCATCGTCTCGGGCGCCTCCGTCCACGCGATCGGGTCCGGAATGAACGAGATCCGGTACGGCTGCTTCCGCTCCCGGAAATGACGGTGCAGCCGCACGATCAGCTCCATGTCCTCGCCCACCGTGTCGCGCGCGTAGCCGCCCGCCTCCACCACCGCCGAGCGACGGAAGATGCCGAACGCGCCCGACACGATCAGCAGCACGTCCAGCGCGCTCCACCCCATCCGCCCCGCCAGGAACGCGCGCAGGTACTCCAGCACCTGGAACCGCGCCAGCAGCGACCGCGGCAACCGCACCCTCGAGATGAACCCGTCGTTGATGTCGCACCCGTTCGCGATCCGCACGATCCCGCCCGCCGCCACCGTCGTCCCGTCCTCCAGGAACGGCCGCACCAGTCGCATCAGCGCCTCGCGCTCCAGGATGCTGTCCGCATCCATCGCGCAGAACAGCGGCGTGTGGCAGTAGTTGATCCCCGCGTTCAGCGCGTCCGCCTTCCCCCCGTTCTCCTTGTCGATCACCCACACCGTCGGATGACGACGGCTCCGGTAGATCATCCGGATCGGCGCCGTCGCCAACTGCGACGTCGGCGCCCGCACCGCCGGCGCGAGCTGGAACGCCTCCATCAGCTTCGCCAGCGTGCCATCCTTCGATCCGTCGTTGACGACGATCACCTCGTGCTCCGGGTACCGCAGCGCCAGCAGCGACCGCACCGACGAGACGCAGTTCGCCTCCTCGTTGTACGCCGGCATCACGATCGTCACCGGTGGCGCCCCCGCCGACGTGACCAGCTCGTCCACGTCCAGCGTATTCAGCCGCCGCGCGTACTTCCGCAGCGCCCGGAACGAGAACACGCTCGTCCACAGGTAGAACAGGTTCAGCAACCCGAAGTAGACCAGCACGATCAGGTTGAACCCGATGAGGGCAACCATCAGGATGTCGATCATTCCGCTCTCGCTCCGGCCATCATCCACCCACGCTTCGCCGTCGTGAACGCCTGCGCCTGCGTGTACCGTATCCCGAGTACGTGCGAACGTGTGCGGTCCCGTTCACGTTGCGCGGTGCCCGAAGACGCAGGCGCAGCAGTTCACGTTCACGGGGCCGTTCACGACCAGTCTCGCCAGACCCATCCTCATTCGCCCAGCACCTGCAACGCCGCCTCGCTCCCCGGATCCGTCCCCGCCGCCAGCTTCCACAACCAATCCGCCTCCCCCCGGT
>JADGGV010000066.1 GCA_019689775.1 Gemmatimonadota bacterium | reverse complement strand
CACTGGGGGGGGTGGGGGGGGGGCGGTGGGCTGGGGTCGATGAACCGGCTGCCGCTGTGGATGATCGAGGGGATGGCGGAGTACCTGTCGCTGGGGCGGGTGGACCCGCTGACGGCGATGTGGATGCGGGATGCGGCGCTGACGGGGCACCTGCCGGCGGTGGCGCAGTTGAACTCGGGGGATCCGCGCTACTTCCCGTACCGCTACGGCGAGGCGCTGTGGGCGTACATCGGCGGGCGCTGGGGGGATCGCGCGGTCGCGGAGGTGTACCGCTTCGCGCTGCGCGAGGGGCCGGAGGCGGCGATCCGGCGGGTGCTCGGCGTGTCGAGCGAGCAGTTGTCGCGGGACTGGATGCAGGCGGTGCGGTCGGCGTACCTGCCGCTGGTGCAGGGGCGGCAGTCGCCGGCGGACGTCGGGCGGGTGGTGCTGGGGAAGAACAAGCCGCAGGACGTGAACGTGAGCCCGGTCGTCTCGCCGGACGGGCGGCACGTGGCGTTCTTCGGCGCGCGCGGGCTGTTCAGCATCGATCTGTACCTGGCGGATGCGCGCACGGGGAAGATCGTGAAGCGGCTGACGTCGCCGGTGAAGGACTCACACCTGGACGCGATCAGCTTCATCAACTCGGCGGGGAGCTTTTCGCCGGACGGGAAGAAGTTCGCGTTCGTGGTCTACGCGCAGGGGGACAACGAGATCGCCGTGGTCGACATCGCGAGCGCGTCGATCGAGCGGCGGATCCGGGTGCCGGGGGTGGGCGAGGTGACGAATCCGGCGTGGTCGCCGGACGGCACGAAGATCCTGTTCTCGGGCTCGGCGGGCGGGATCAGCGACCTGTACGTGCTCGACCTGCGGAGCGGGCAGGTGCGGCAGCTCACGAACGACCGCTACGCCGACCTGCACCCGGCGTGGTCGCCGGACGGGCGGCGGATCGCGTGGGCGACGGACCGGCAGGCGAACACGAACTTCGAGCTGATGACGTACTCGCCGATGCACGTCGCGGTCATGGACGTGGACGGCGGCAACATCCGGCTGCTCCCCGGGCTGGAGGAGGCGAAGGAGATCAACCCGCAGTTCGCGCCGGACGGGCGGAGCATCTACTTCATCTCGGACCACGACGGCTACTCGGACATCTACCGGCAGGAGCTGGACTCCGGGCAGCTCTACCAGGTGACGCGCCTGGCGACGGGCGTGAGCGGCTACACGGCGCTCTCCCCGGCGCTGTCGGTGTCGTCCGGGACGGGCACGCTCGTCTTCTCCGTGTTCCAGAACGGCGGCTTCGACGTGCACGCGCTGGATGCGGCGAGCGCGCAGGGCACGCCGATCACGCCGCCGCCGGCGCAGGCCGCGACGGATGCGACGACGCCGCAGACGAGCGCGCCGGCGCCCGCCGGCATCCTGCCGCCGCGCGAGGCGCTCCAGAGCAGCCTGGTCTACCGGTACCTGCACGACCCGCAGATGGGGTTGCCCGCGCCGGACGTGCGCTACGCCGTCGCCCCCTACCACTCCTCGCTGGCGCTCGACTACGTCGGGCAGCCGTCGATCGGGATCGGCACCTCGACGTTCGGGACGATGGTCGGTGGCGGCGTCTCGCTCTACTTCGGCGACATGCTGAGCAACCACACGCTGACCATCGCGGCGCAGGCGCAGGGGGCGATCCAGGACGTCGGCGGGCAGGCGTTCTACCAGAACACGACGCGGCGATGGAACTGGGGCGTGGGCGTCGGCCACGTGCCGTATCTGACGGGCTTCTCGACGCTGCGGCCGGTACTGCCGGGGGAGCCGGCGCCGCCCGGCGCGGACCAGGTGCTCGAGCAGTTCCTCCAGCGCGTGTTCATCGACCAGGCCGTGCTCTACACGGCCTACCCGCTGAACCAGACGCAGCGGTTCGAGTTCAACGCCGGCTACACGCACTACGGCTTCAGCACCGAGGTGCGGCAGCTCTTCGCGGTCGGCGACCAGGTCATCGACGAGCGCACGATCGACCTCGCGTCGCCGCCCGGGCTGAACCAGGCGCAGGCGGGCGCCGCGTTCGTCGGCGACTACTCCTTCTTCGGCTTCACGTCGCCGATCATGGGCGGGCGCTACCGCCTCGAGGTGACGCCGACGTTCGGCACGCTCGCCTACACGCAGGCGCTGGCCGACTACCGCCGCTACTTCTTCAAGAACCCATTCACGCTCGCGATCCGCGCGCTGCACTACGGCCGCTACGGCGGCGGCGCGGGGGACAGCCTGCTCGCGCCGCTGAACGTCGGCTACCCGACGCTCGTGCGCGGCTACGAGACGACGAACTTCGACATCTCCGAGTGCGGCACGACGTTCAACACGACCCAAAGCTGCCCGGCGTTTGACCGCCTCTTCGGGACGAAGATCGCCGTCGCCAACCTCGAGCTCCGCGTCCCGCTCTTCGGCGTGCCGCAGTACGGGCTGATCAACTTGCCGTTCCTGCCGACGGAGATCGCGCCGTTCCTCGACATGGGGCTGGCGTGGGGCGAGTTCGCGCAGGAGCGGCTGCCGGACGGCACGTCGACCTACCAGAAGCCGACGCTGCGCTTCGCGCGCCGCACGGACGAGCGCGTCCCGGTCTTCAGCACCGGCATCACCGCGCGCTTCAACGTGCTGGGCTTCCTGGTGGCGGAGGTCTACTACGCGTACCCGTTCCAGCGGCCGGAGAAGGGCGCCCACTTCGGGTTCAACATCGCGCCCGGCTGGTGAGGCGGCCCGGCGCCGCCTCACCCCTGGCGCCGGTAGACCAGGCGGTAGGTGACCGGCTGCGGCAGCCGCGGGCTCGTGACGGTCACGTCCATGGTGAGCGACTGGCCGTCCGGGCTCAGCCGGTACTCGTTGACGCGCTGCCCGTCCCGCGCCACGAACGTCTGCTCGAGGCCGCCGGCGCGCGGCCGCGTGCTCACGCCCAGCACCTCGCCATCCTCGCGCGTCCACGTCGCCGGGCTGCCGTCGGCCGGCGTGACGATCGGCGCGCGGTGGTCGACCCGCAGCTCGTATTGGGTCGGGCTCGGCGCGAACACCAGCCGGCGGTACGGCGCGTTGGTCTTCTTCAGCCGGCCGCGCGCGATCGGCCGCATGAGGAAGCTCATGTGCGACGTCGCCCGCTCGATCGCCGCGGCCACATCGTCGCTCGCGGCGGCGTCCAGCACGAACGTGCCGACGATCACGTTCGTCTGCGCCGGCGCGGCGGCCTCGCGCGCGGCGACGGCCAGGAGCAGGAGCGGGAGCAGGGGCACGGCCCGGGCGAGTCGGGAAAGCATCGTCGCCTCCTCCGGTGGGTGGGGTCGGACAGGCTGATACCGCGGGAGCCGCGGAGAGGTCCCGCCGGTGCGGGGCGGGCTCAGGCCGAGGCCCGGTCGATGCCCCGCAGCGCGACGCCGACGTGGGTGGTGGCGCCCCAGGCGTCGCCCTCGAGCGCGGCGTCGGCGAAGGCCGTGCTCCTCGACATGCGCCTCGTGATAGATTCCCCGACCGGCCGTCCCGGGGCCGCCCGGGTCGGGGAAACGACGCAGCAGGACGACCAGGAGGACGACGTGGCGGAGCGAGGTGGTGTGCCGCTGGCCGGGATCTTCGGCACGGCCAAGCCGATCGTGGGGATGATGCACCTGCCGCCGCTGCCGGGCGCGCCCGGCTGGCGCGGCTCGATGGACGAGGTGCTGGCCCGGGCCCAGATGGACGCCCGCGCGCTGGCTGGCGGCGGCGTGGACGGCATCCTGGTCGAGAACTACAACGACGCGCCGTTCCACCCGCGCGAGGTGCCGCCGGAGACGGTGGCCGCAATGACCATGGCCGTCGCCGAGGTGATCCGCGAGGTCCCGATCCCGGTCGGCGTCAACGTGCTGCGCAACGACGCCGCGGCGGCGCTCGCCATCGCGACCGCGACCGGCGCCCGCTTCATCCGCGTCAACGTGCACACGGGCGCCATGCTCGCCGACCAGGGGTGGCTCGAGGGGCGCGCGCACGAGACGCTGCGCCTGCGCGCGCGCCTCGGCGCGCCCGTCGCGATCCTCGCCGACGTGCTCGTGAAGCACGCCGTCCCGCCCGCCGGGCTCGAGCTGGAGCAGGCCGCCCGCGACACCTGGCACCGCGGCCTCGCCGACGGCCTCATCGTCTCCGGTGAGGCGACGGGGATGCCGACCGACCCGGCGCGCGCGTGGCGCGTCCGCGCCGCCGTCCCCGACGCGCCCGTCTGGATCGGCAGCGGGCTGACGCCGGAGAGCGCCGCGACGCTCCTCCAGGCCGCCGACGGCGCGATCGTCGGCACCGCGCTCGAGCGCGACGGCATCGCCGGCAACCCGGTCGAGGAGGAGCGGGTCCGCCGCCTCATGGACGTGGTCCGACAGGTGCGCGCGTCGCTGGAGGCCGCCGCGTCGGCGTGACGGCGCCCCCGCGCCGGCTTGACGCCGCGTCCGGGGCCGCTTGACGGCGCCTCCGCGCCGGCGTCAGCTTCCGGCCCGAGCTGGCGCCGGCCCGCGTCGGGGCCGCTCGCGCACGGCACGGACCCGGACGGGGGCAGCATGAGGAAGCGCCACTACCACCTGATCGGCATCGGCGGCACCGCGATGGGCTCGCTGGCCGGGCTGCTGCGCGCGGCCGGCCACACGGTCACGGGCTCCGACGAGAACGTCTACCCGCCGATGTCGACGCAGCTCCGGGAGCTCGGCATCGCCTACGCCGAGCGCTACTCCCCCGACAACCTGGAGCCACGCCCCGACATCGTCGTGGTCGGCAACGCGATCTCCCGCGGCAACGTGGAGCTCGAGGCGGTGCTCGAGCGCAAGATCCCGTACACGTCGGCCGCGCAGACGGTGAAGGAGGAGTTCATCCGCGGCCGGCACTCGCTCGCCGTCGCCGGCACGCACGGCAAGACGACGACGACCTCGCTCCTCGCCTGGGTCCTCGACTGCGCCGGGCTCAACCCGTCCTTCCTCATCGGCGGCGTCGCCGAGAACTTCGGCGCCTCCTTCCGCCTGACCGACTCGCCCTACTTCGTCATCGAGGCCGACGAGTACGACACCGCGTACTTCGACAAGGGCCCGAAGATGTGGCACTACCTGCCGGACACCGCGGTGGTGACCAACGTCGAGTTCGACCACGCCGACATCTATCGCGACGAGGAGGCCTACCGCTTCGCGTTCGCCCGCTTCATCAACCTGATCCCGCGGAACGGGACGCTGGTCGCGGGGTGGGACTCGCCGATCGTGCGCGAGCTGGCGACGCGCTCCTTCGCCCCCGTCGAGGGCTTCTCCTTCCCCGGCCCCGGCGAGAGCGTCCCCGACGGCGGCGCCCAGCCGCGCTGGCTCGCGCGCGACGTCCGCCTCGACGAGCACGGCATGCGCTTCACCGTGCTCCACGCCGGCGAGCCCTGGGGCGACGTCGAGACGCCGCTCGCCGGCGCGTTCAACGCGCGCAACGTGCTCGCCGCGATCGCGGCCGCCGAGTCCGTCGGCGCGGACCGCGACGGCGTGCGCGAGGGGCTGCGCACGTTCCGCAGCGTGCGCCGGCGCATGGAGGTCCGCGGCGAGGTCGCGGGCGTGACCGTCATCGACGACTTCGCGCACCACCCCACCGCCGTCCGCGAGACGATCGCCGCCGTGCGCCAGCGCTACCCCGGCCGACGCCTCGTCGCCGTCTTCGAGCCCCGCAGCTACACCGCGCAGCGCCGCGAATTCCAGGGCGACTTCCAGCGCGCCATGGACGCCGCCGACCGTATCGTCATCGCCGGGCTCTTCCACCCCGAGCGCTACACCCGCGAGACCGGGCTCGACCCCGACGAGCTGGTCGCCGCCTGGCGCGCCGCCGGCAAGCGCGCCGACTACATCCCCGCCGCCGACGACATCGTCCGCGCCCTCGCCCCCGAGCTCGAGGCCGGCGACGTCGTGCTGATCATGTCCAACGGCGGATTCGGCGGGATCCACGGAAAGCTGCTCGAGGCGCTAGCGGCGCGCGGGTAGGAACGGCAAATCCCCACGGAGGGCACAGAGGGCGGCGACGCGGGCGCAAGTCCGGATTCCAGGAGCAGTCCGTCCGACAGGCTGCAACCCGTACCGGCGACGGGGATCCGCCCGCCTCAGCGGCGCGGCCCCGGCGATCAGGCGGAAGCGCGGGCTGTGCGGACGCGACGTCGCCTGGAGCCGCCCCGGAACCGCCACCTGTCGGGAGGCCGGGCGGATTCGCTGCGCGTTACCGTCGCGACGTGCATGCGCGGACGGCATCGCCGAACCGCAGCACCGGCGGCCGAGCGGTCATGGGCTTGCTCAGCCTCGCGTGATCGGAAACGGCGGCCCCCGGCTTCCCGCGAACCCCACGAGCAACACGTCGACGTCCGTTGCGCGACCGGCCCCCCGAGCGCGTGGCCTCGGTCCTCGCCCATCCAGAACCTCCGGTCGGCAAGCAATCAATGCTGTATCCGGACCAGGACCATGGAGAGAAGCGCGAGCCCGACGAGGAGCGTGGCCGCCCGAGCGGCGGCATTGGCCGGCCCGACGGTCACAGCGATGCCCAGCAATGGTAGCTCGGACACGATCCACAACAGCAGCGCCACGGCTGCCGCCCCACCGGCCGTCGAGATGCGACGCGTGCGCAACACAAGAAATACGGCGGCCACGAGGACGACGGCGACCAGGCCATCCACGACGGTCGGAAGCTCGAGGCCAAGGCTGCGTCGCCACCGCGCACTGGCGCTCGCAAATTGCGGCACCCGATCGATGGCGCCGGTCGCGAGGCTGGTATACCCCCAAAACAATACGCCAAGGACGATCACGGCTACCACATCCCGATTCGTCGGCTTCAATTCACTGTGCATGGTACGCTCCGGATGGGCGGGTTTCGGAACGCGTGGCCCGGGCTGCGCCGCCGAACGCCATGCGTCTGCGGCGTCGCCCTGCACCACGCACGGGCTGCACACCGCCAGCGAAAGGCAGCAGCCTGAGCGGGCCTACGGGCGCCACAAGCTGACAGTGCGCCGGGGCTTCATTGCGGGCCGGCACACGCACCTGCCCGCGCGCCCGGTGCCTGAGGTCCAGCTCCGTTCCGACGGTTAGCGGATTCCGTGATGGTCAACGGTCTACTCGCTCCGTAGCGCCGCCGCCGGTGCGATCGACGCCGCGCGCCGTGCGGGGATGGTGCTCGCAACCAATCCCACCGCGACGATGAGGAGCAAGATCGCCGCGAAGAGCGCGGGGTCCACCGGTTTAGCGCCGAAGAGCAGCGCCGACACGAGGCGGCTCGCGCCGCCGGCGACGATGAGCCCGAGTACGGCGCCGCCGAGCGCGAGCCCGACGCCCTGTGACAGGATGTCGCGCACCACCTGGCGGGGGCTCGCCCCGAGCGCCATCTGGATGCCGATCTCCCGCGTGCGCTGGCTCACCCAGTACGCGGTGCTGCCGTAGATCCCCACCGCCGCGAGCGCGAGGCCCGACAGCCCGAACAACGCGAGCAGGAGCGCGGCGGTACGCTGGAGCAGCATGGAGGCGCCGAGCCGCTCCTCGAGCGTACCGGTCGCGGCGAGCGGGAGCGCGCGATCGAGCTCGCGCACTCCGGTCCGGAGCGCGGACAGCGCGGCGCTCGCGCCCCGCGGGATGCGCATGTGCACGGTCGCCGCCGGCGAATAGCTCTGCGCGAAGGGTCGATACAGGAACGGCTGCGGCGCCTCGTGCAGCGAGGCGTACTTGCCGTCGGCCACCACGCCGACCACGACGACGCGCTCGTCGCCCGCACCGAAGTGCTTGCCGATCGGGGAGCGGCCGCCCCAGAAGCGCCGCGCCGCCCGTCCAGCCGACCGCCGCCGCGGCACGTGCCCGACCGCCACCCGCTCCGCGCCGGTCGCGAACGCCGCCGTCCCACCCGGTGTACCGCCCGGCACGGGCAACCCTCCGCCCGCCTCGTGCATCAGATCGGTCACCATGGAGCCCGGCAGCGGAGACCAGGAGCTGATCGCCCGCGCCCGTCAGGGCGACCTCGAGGCGATCCACGCGCTCTACCGGCGGCACGCGCCGCGGGTCTACGCCATCGTGCGCCGGCTTGCCGGGGACGACGCGCTCGCCGACGATTGGGCGCAGGAGACGTGGCTGCGCGTCGTGCGGGCGCTCCCGTCGTTCCGGGGCGAGGCGCGCTTCTCGACCTGGATCCATCGCATCGCGGTGAACTGCGCGCTGCACGGGAAGCGGTGGCGGAAGCGGCGCGAGTCGAGCGAGCTGCCGCTCCCGGCGGCGTTGCCGGCGGAGGCGACGCCGGACGCGGGGCTGCTCCGGATCCGGCTCGAGCGCGCGCTGGACCGGATCCCCGAAGGGATGCGGCGGGTGATCGTGCTCCACGACGTCGAAGGCTACACCCACGAGGAGATCGGCGAGATGCTCGGGATCTCTCCCGGCACCTCGAAGAGCCAGTTGTTCAAGGCCCGCGCCCGGATGCGGGAGCTGCTGCGCCCCGCGCGCGAGCCGGTGAACGGGGAGGGAGCGCCGGTATGTCACACCTGAGCCTGGAAGATCTGGCGCGGCTGCTGGACGAGCCGCCCTCGCCCGGCGAGGCGGCGCACCTGGAGGCGTGCGCCGAGTGCAGGAACGAGCTGGAGGCGATGCGCGCGGAGCTGCGCGAGCTGCGGCGCCTGGGCCCGCTCGCGCCGCCCGCCGGCGCCTGGGACGCGCTGGTGGCGCGGCTGGTGCGCGAGGGCGCGCTGGCGCCACGCTCTGGGTGGGGGCGGCCGCTCCTTCGGCTCGCCGCGGCGCTCGCGATCTTCGCGCTCGGCGGCGTAGCCGGCGCGCTCGTCCGCGGCGCGCCGGCCGCAGGGCCCGTGGCCGCGCCGGTAACTGGAGTCGCCGCGACGAACCGCCCGCCGGCGACGTCGGCCGCGCCCGCCGCCGGCGCTCCCACCGCGCCCGACCTGGGCGTGCTCCAGCCGCCGGCGGCCCCGCAGCCGGCCGAGCCGATCCACGTCGCCTCGGCCGATCCGGAGGAGGAGGACGAGCCCGCCGAGCCCGAGGCGACGCTGGGCACGCCGGACGCGCCGCTCCGCACGCCGGAGGACGCCGCGCGCGCCGTCCGCTCGGCCGAGCGGGCGTACCTGGCGGCGCTCCGGCGCTACGCGGAGCTGGCGTCGCCGACGGCGCCGGAACGCGACGCCGTCGCCCGGCTGGCGGCGCTCGAGAGCATCGTGTTGACCACGCGGGCCGCGCTGAACGAGGCGCCCGCGGATCCCATCATCAACGGGTACCACCTCGCCGCCCTGGCGCAGCGCGACGCCGCGATCCGGCAAGTCGCCTCCAGAGGGAGCGAGCCCTGGTTCTGATCCTGGAGTGACGATATGTACCGGCCGCGTCTGACCTTCCTCGTGGCGGCGCTCACGCTCGCCGCCGCCCCCGCGCTGCGCGCGCAGTCCCGTGCCGAGGCCCGCTCCGGCTGGCTCGGCTTCTCCTTCGGCCCACGCGTGCTGGTGCTCTCTGGCGGGCGTGAGGCGCCGGTCGTGGTCGAGCGCGTGGCCGAGGGCTCGCCCGCCCAGCGCGCCGGCCTCCAGGTCGGCGACACGATCGCGCGGCTCAACGGGCTGACCGCCACGCCCCGCCTCGTGAACGGCATCGCCGCCGGGCTCCAGGCGGGCGACACCATCCGCCTCGACGTGCGCCGCGCCGGGCAGACCCGCGCCCTCGTGCTCGTCGCCGAGCCGCGCCCTGCGGCGTACCGCTCCCCCGGCCGCGGCGCGATCGTCATCGACGGCGACTCCGTCGTGCGCACCATGCGCGTCTACCTCGACTCCGCGCGGGTCTACCTCGACTCCGCCCTGCATCTGCCGCGGATCGTGATCGAGCACCGCGACTCCGGGACGGTCTACCTCGAGGGTCCCCGCGGGCGCGTCCGCGTCCTCCCGCGGCTCGACCGCGACACCTTCAAAATCCGGGTCCCCGACGTGCGGATCTGGGTCGACAGCGCGTGCGAGGGGTGCCGCATGTTCGACCTCGACGGCCGGCGCGATTTCGTCTTCGCGCCCTTCGATCTCGGCCGGCGCGCCGTCGCCGGCGCCGAGCTCGCCGAGATCGAGCCTCCGCTCACCGCGTACTTCCAGGTCGACGACGGCGTGCTCGTCCTGCGCGTCGCGCCCGGCACGCCCGCCGCGAAAGCCGGCCTCGAGCCGGGCGACGTGATCGTGCGCGCCGCCGGCACGCCGGTGCACAGCATCGCCGAGCTGCGCCGCCGGCTCCGCGAGGACGTCAACCAGCACTCCGAGCTGGAGATCGTCCGCAAGGGGAAGAGCCGGACCGTGCGGCTGCCGTCGGAGTGAGGCGCCGCGGGGGTCGCGCGCGGCTCCGCCCCGTCCATTCCATGGGCCCGCCGCACGCCGCTATATTCCCGGAGCATCCCCTCCGGCCCGAACCGGCACCATGGCCCAGGACCCGCGCGCGATCATCACTCCGGCCTCCTTCGCGGTGGCGCCCGAGCTGCTCGGGCTCCCGCTCGCGCGGCCGTGGCAGCGCGCCGTCGCGATGCTCCTGGACCTCGGCATCGTCGCCATCCTCGCAAACGCGGGCGGCGGCGTCCTCTTCGGCCTCGCCGCGGCGTTCGGGCTCTGGCGCGCGTCGCGCGCCCTTGCCGGCCGCCGCTTCTCCCGCACACTGCGCCTCGGCGGCGCGTTCGTGCTGTTCGTCGTGGTCGTCTCGAACTGGGGCTTCTGGAACCGCCGGCCGCGCAAGACCGGCGACGACGCCGACGCCCGGACCAGCGCCGTCGCGGCGCGGCTCGGTGACGTCGGCACGATCGCCGACGTCGTCGCGCTGAAGCGCGCTCGCACGCCCGAGGCGGCGCGCCAGGCCGCCGACCGGCTCGTCGCCCGGATGCGGGAGAAGGGGTTAGGGCCGGAGCAGTTGCAGGAGGTCCTCGCCTCGATCGAGGAGAGCGACGGCGACGATGCCGCCGCGATCGGCCGCTACACCCGCGACGCGCTCGCGGCCGCGTTCGCCGCGGCGCTCGACACCGCCGCGCGGCCGCGCGCCGAGGACGGCGACTCGCTCGTCCGCGCCTACCTCGCCGCCGTCGACGCTGGGCGCCCGTCGGAGGCGCGGGAGCTGCGCCGGCGTCTCGCGCCCAGCTTCGCCGGCGACACGCTCGCCGCCCTCGAGCGCCGCGTCGCCTCGCTGCGCCTGGAGAACGCGCGGCTGGCGGCGCGCGTCGCCCGCGACAGCGCGCGCAGCCGCGGGCCGCTCGTCGGGATCGTCGACTCGTTCGCGAACGCCGGGGACGAGATCGTGCGCCTGCTCAAGCAGGCCGGGCTCGGCTTCGGCTGGCTCGGGCTCTACTTCACCGCGTTCGTCGCTCTCATGCGCGGCCAGACGCCGGGGAAGCGCATCCTCGGCATCCGCATCGTCCGGCTGGACGGCCGGCCGATGGGGTGGTGGGCGTCCTTCGAGCGCTTCGGCGGCTACGCCGCCTCGATCGTCACCGGGCTCGGCGGCTTCTTCCAGATCCTCTGGGACAAGAACCGCCAGGGCGTCCACGACAAGATCGCCGAGACCGTCGTCGTCCAGACCTGATCACGCCGCGCGCAGCAGCCGCTCCGCCGCCGCCTCGCCGCTCCGCACCGCGCCCTCCACCGTCGGCGAGACCAGGTAGCTTCCCGCCAGCGCCAGCTTCCGGCCGAGCCACCCCGGATCGAAGCGCGCCAGGTGCCGCGCGTACCCGGGGTAGAAGACCGCGATCCCGTCCGGGAGCCGGTACGCCTTCGCCCGCACGACATGGGCGCGCGCCCCCGGGAACACGCGCTCGACCGCCGGCAACAGGAAGTCCAGCACCTCCGCCGGCGGCGCCGCCGCGAGCGAGCCGGCCACCGCCGGCGCCGGGTAGCACACGAGCAACCCCTGCCCCGCCGGGACCAGCCCGACCCGCTTTTGCTCCTCGACGCACACGGCCGCCAGCCGGTCGCCCGGCGGCTCCTTCCGCGTGAACGACAGCCCGAAGTAGTCCGCGTCCACCGGGCGGTCCAGCACCAGCGCCAGCGTCGCCGTCGCCGCGCTCCGCGTCCCCGCCAGCCACTCCACCACCGGCGCCGGCAGGCCCGCAAGCCCCCGCGCCACCGATCCCGGCACGGCCACGACCGCCGCGTCGCACCGGCTCTCACCCCCGCTCCAGCGCACGACGACGCCGTCGCCCGACGCATCCAGCGCCTCGACGCCCACGCCGGTGCGCAGCTCGGCGCCCGCCGCCTCGAGCGCCCGGGCCACCGCCGCCGCCAGCTCCCCCAGACCTGTCTCTTATACACCTATGA
>JADGGV010000065.1 GCA_019689775.1 Gemmatimonadota bacterium | reverse complement strand
AGCCCGGCGCGAGGGGTGCTGCGTGCCGAGGTCGGCGTCCGCGGCGCTGGCGCGGCCGCGGCGGCCAGCGTAGCCTGTGGTGGTGGGTGGGGGTGCGCGGCCACCAGGACGCGAGCTCGGAGGATCGGATGGCATCAGGTCGAAACGATCCGTGCCCGTGCGGCTCGGGGAGGAAGTACAAGCACTGCTGCATGGCGCGGGATGCGAACCGGATCGGGCCGCTGCCGCCGGAGCTGGCGAAGGTGGCGTCGGCGGCGCAGACCTGGGAGGCCGACGTGCTCCCGCTGACCGCGCGGTTCCAGGATGATCCGGAGGCCCGACCGGCCGTGGTGCTGGTGATGGCCGGGGAGGTCGTGCTGCACGCCGACGTCGTGCGGCGGCCGCCGGCGGAGCCGGAGGAGCTGGCCGGGCTGATGGAAGCGGCGGTCGTCGCCTCGGCGGCGCGCGTCGGGGTGCTTCCGCGGCGGTTGCGGGTCCGGCACCGGGAGCTGGTGGCGCCGCTGTCCGGGCTGCTGGCGCCGCGGGAGGTGCAGGTGAGGGCGTCGCGCAAGGCCGGGCAGATCGATCGGTTCGTGTGGGACGTGGACGGCGCCCGCGAGCTGGGCCTGGTCATCGGCCACGCCGCGAACCCGGCGACGTGGGCGGGGTGGGGGCTGCGGCGGGAGCGCGTCGCGGAGATCTTCGCCGCCGCCGCCGACTTCTACCGCGCGGCGCCGTGGAAGGTGCTCGACAACCTCCAGTTGCTGAAGGTGGACACGCCCGCCGGCCAGAGCTGGATGATCTCGGTCCTGGGCAACGCCGGCGAGGAGTTCGGGCTGGCGCTCTACTCGAACCGGCTCGACCTGCTCCGCCTCCTCGACGCGGACGACCCCGAGGAGGCATTGGACTGGATGGAGGGGCGCGGCCTCGTGCTCACCTTCGAGCACGTACGGGCGCTGCCGAAGGCGATGCGCAAGGAGATCGCCCGCTCCGGCTGGCCGGTCGCCGACGACTACGCCTACCCCGTGCTCCTGACGCTGAACGCGCCGGGCGGCGGCGTGCCGGAGCGCGACGCGGCGGACCTGGTGGCGGTGCTGCGGGGCGTGCCCGGCCTGGTGGCGGCGCGCGGCGACGCGGTCGCGCGGCGCGAGCCCGCGGCGTGGACCGACCCGGCGACGGGCGTCCGCTTCGAGCACCTCCCGCTCGAGGACGAGGATGCCCTCGCGGTCCCGCCGCTCTGGGACCCGCCCGAGGTGCTCGCGCCCGGTTTCGCCGGGGGGCCGGGCGCGCGGCCGGACGACCGGCTCCGCCCCGTGGAGGTGCTGTCCCCGGCGGACCTGCTCCCCGCGGCGGAGCGCGAGGCGCTCGACGGCTTCACCGCGTCGCTGGAGGCGCAGGGGCTGGCGCCGGCCACCGTCGCCCGGCACCGCGCGAACGCCGAGCTGTTCCTCGACTACCTGCTGCGCTGGCAAGGCGTGCCGCTCCGCGCCGTGCACGAGTTCGACCTGCGCACGTTCCTCTACGACTGGAGCATCCGCAAGGCGGGCGTGGGCGTCACCCGCCTCGATGCGCTCCCCGGCTCGCTGAAGCGCTTCTTCGACGGGCTCGCCCGGGCGGCCGGCCTCGACTGTCCGTGGGCCGGCCCGATCCTGGCCGATCGCGACGCCTTCGCGGCCCGGCGCGCGGAGTTCGTCGGCGGGGCGTGGTGGGAGCAGCCGGTGCGGGAGTGGGTCGGCGAGCTGTACGACGATCTGGAGGCGCGCGCCATGCTCCCCGCGAACCGGCTCGATGAGCGGACCGAGTTCGGCGTGGCGATGGGCCAGGACCAGGCGCGGATGAAGGACGAGTTGACGCGGCGGTGGCTCCTCTGGCGCGACGAGACGATCCGTTCCGGCGTCGACCGTCCGTCGGCCGTGCGCTCGCTGCTCGCCCGCCGCCAGCTCGAGTGGGCCGGCACGCCGCAGGCGGCGCTCGGCGGGCGGACGCCCGCGCAGGTCGTCCGCGCCGAGCAGGAGGAGCACCCGATCCCGCCGGACTTCCCCTTCAGCTGAGTCGCGCCGCCCGCGCGGCTCAGCCGGAGTTCGCCAGATCCCGGTTCGCTAACACTCCCGCCGCCCCTCCCGAACGGCCGGGAGCGGGAGCGAGAGCGGGGAAGGCGAACAGACCGGCCGGACCTGATCTCGCGCGGGACGCCCTCAGCTCTCCGCCTCGACGAGCGCCGGCGAGAGCCGATACGTGGCGCCGCGCCGCTCGCCGCTCCGCAGCACGATGCCGGCGCTGGTCAGCTCGGCGATGACGCGGGGCCACACCGACGGCTCGACGCCGGTGCGCGCCAGGATCTCCGACTTGGCCAGCGGCGCGCCGGCGGCGCGGAGGCAGTCGAGGATCAGGCGGCCGGCGCCGTCGGCCGCCGCGTCGCGGGGGGCGCCGCCGGGCGTCGCCTCGAGCGACGAGGCTGTCGGTCCCTCGACCCGCTCCAGCTCGTGCACGAACGCCTCCGGGCACACCTCGAGGAGGATCTCGACCGTCGAGGGCTGGCAGGTGAAGAGGAGCACCTGCTGGTCCTCGGCCGTGCGCGCGAGCGCCGCGGCCATGGCGCGCGCCCGCCCGGGGTCGAAGTTCACGAGCACGTCGTCCAGGACGATCGGCAGCGGCACGCTGCGCTCCGCGAACTCCGCCGCGAGGGCGAGGCGCAGCGAGAGGTAGAGCTGCTCGGCGGTGCCGCGGCTCAGGTCGACGGTGCGGCGGCGCCCGTCGTGGCGGTCCACGACGATCAGCTCCCGCCCCTCCTGATCCTGATGCACGCGGCGGTAGCGGCCGGCCGTCACGCCCTCGAAGATGCGGGAGGCGACCTCGAGCACCTTCGGCTGGCGGCTGCGCTCGTAGTCGCGCAGCGTCTCCTGCACGAGCGCGCGGGCGACGGCGGCCGTGCTCCACGCGCGCGCCGCCTGCGCCAGCTCCGTCAGCACGGCCTGGCGCTCCGCCTCCAGGCGAGGCACGTCGGCGGAGGCCTCGAGCGCCTGCCGCGCACGCTCCGCGTCCTGATGGCGACGCACCGCCTCCTCGCGCCGGGCCGCGATCCCCTCCAGCTCCGTCGTCGCCGCGGCCGCCGCCGCCTCCCATTCCGCCTTCTGCCCCGTCTCCAGCTCGGCGCGCAGCGCGTCCGCCTCCGGACCGCCGCCGAGCCGCGCGTTCAGCTCCGCGGCCAGGCGGCGGCCGAGCGCCGACAGCTCCTGGCGACGCCGCCAGATCTCGTGTCGCTCGCGGAACTCCTCCTCGTCGCGCGCGCCGCCCGCCGCGAGCAGCGCGCTCCGCTCCTGCTCCACGCGCTCGAGCCGCGCCTCGGCGGCGGCCAGCGCCTCCGCGGCCGCGCGGATCTCGTCCTCGAGCGCCGCGAGCCGGGCGCGCGCCGCGGCGTCCGCGCGGCACCGGTCGCGCAGCGCCGCGATGCGCGCCGGCAGGTCGGCCGCATCCGCCGCGGGTGCCGGCGTCGGCTCGTTCGCCGGCGCCTCGGCGCGCGCGGCCGCGGCCGCCGTCGTCGCCTCGTCGGTCCCCCGCTCGTCGGTGCCCGCGCGCGGGGCCACGCCCGACGCCGCATTCCCCGCCGCCGCGAGCGCCTCGCGCGCCCGCCTCGTCCACCCCGAGATCTCCTGGTCCAGCCGCAGCAGCCGCAGCGCGGCCTCGTCGCGCGCCCGCAGCGCCTCGCGGGCGCGACGCACGGTGTCGAAGACGTCGAGCGCGGCCTCGGGCGAGAGCGTCGCCGGCAGGCCGGCCTCCTCCTTCCACGCCGCCCAGCGCGCCTCCACCTCGCGCTGGACGCGCTCGGCCTCGATGCGGTGGCGCGTGACCTTGCCGACGTCCGCCTCGACGCGGGCCGCCTCCGCCTCCAGCTCCGCGAGCGCGCGGCGCGCCGCCTCCCACTCGCGCAGCGCCTCGCGCCGCGCGGCGACCGCGCGGTCCAGCTCCTCGACCTCGTGCAGCGACGGCCGCGTGTCGCGGCCGAAGAGCGCCGCATCCGCCTGCACCTGCTGGCCCAGCTCCGACGCCTCGCGCTCCCGCGCCCGCAGCCGCTCGCGCTCGCGCGCCAGCGCCGCGCGCCGCTCGCGCAGCTCGACGTCGCGCGCCTGCGCCGCCTCGCGGTCCCGCCCGGCGCGCCGGCCGAGCTCCAGCGCGACCACGCCGAGCACGAGCCCCGCCGCGACCTGCGCCGCCGCGCCGAGCGTGCCGACCGTGTTCGCGCGCCAGGCGCCGAGGCCGAGGAGCACGACGCCGACGATGCCGACGACGACCGCGAGCCACGCCGGCACGCGGAACGTACCGGTCGCCTCGAGCTGCCGGACCGCGGCCTCCCGCTCGGCGACCTGCGTGCGCAGCAGGTCGCAGTCCTGCTCGAGCGCGCGCAGCTCGGCGACGCTCGCGCGCAGCCGGCGGATGGCCGCCTCCTCGGCGGCCAGCGAGTCCGCGTCGAAGCTCACGGGCGCGGGCGCGCGCTCCAGCGTGCGCTGCCACTCCGCCTCCATCTGCTGGGCGGCCCGCCGCGCGAACGCCTCCTCCTGCGCGGCGGTGGCGGCGTCCTGCCGCGCGGCCTCGAGCGCCGCCTGCCACTCCCGCACCTCCTCGCGCCGCGGGATCGAGCGGTTGAAGCTCGCCACGCGCGCCTCGTCCCACCCCGGGCCGAGCGCCGCGATCGCCTCCTCGACCACCCGCCACGCCGCCTGGTGCTCCGTCACGAGCGCGGGCCGCTGCTGGAGCTGGTCGCGGTAGAGCGACGCCGCCTCGTGCAGCGCCTCGGCCTCCGCCGCCACGGCCGCCGCGGCGTCGTCCAGCTCGGCGCGCAGCTCCGCCGCCCGCGCCTGCGCCGTCTCCAACGCCGCGCGCCGGGCGACGACGTCGTGGCGCGCCGCCTCGAGCCGCGTCGACACCTCGGTCAGCCGCACCAGCGCCTCCGGCGGGAACGTGTCGATCGCCGGCAGCCCGTCCAGCTCGCGGCGCGCGTCCGTGAGCTCGACGTGCGTCGGCCAGAGCGCGAGCAGCGTCTCGTAGCGGCGCCGGCGCGCGGCGGCCGCGAAGCTCGCGGCATCCAGCTCATGGATCGCGTCCTGGCAGCGCGCGTCCTCCGCCACGCGCGCCGAGTACTCGGCCGCGGCGCGGCGCGCCTCCGCCAGCTCGCCCTCCAGGCGCAGCAGCGTCTGCTCCAGCTCGTTGATGCGCCCGCCGGCGCGCGGCCGCAGCAGCTCCTCCTGGCGCCGCGCGAGCTGCTCCGAGAGGTGGCGCGCGGAGCGGCCGGCGCCGACCACGCCCGCCGAGAAGATGCGGTCGCGCACGCCTTCCTCGTCGAGCACCTCGAATGTCTGGAGCTCCGTCAGGCTGATCGCGAAGACCGTGCGGAACAGGCGCGCGTCGGCGCCGCCGAGGATGCGGCGCAGCTCATCCTCCGTCGCCGCCGTGCCGTCGGCGAGCCACACGCGCGGCGGCACCCGGCGGTGCAGCTCGCGCTCGATGGTGATGCGCCCCTCGGCGGTCTCGAGGAAGATGCGGCCGCCGTGGCGCCCGCCGCGCAGCGGCGGGTAGCGGCGCTCGCGGCCGTTCGCCTCCAGCCCGAACAGCACCGCGCGCAGGAACGCGAGGAGCGTGCTCTTGCCGGCCTCGTTCGGCCCGTGGAAGACGACGAGGCCCGGCGGCAGGTCCGCCGCGTGCTCGTCGCGGAACGCGCCGAAGCCGTCGATGTGCCACCCGGAGATGTGCATGGTCACTCCCCCTCCGCCTCCAGCAGCTCGATGGCGAGCGCGGCGCCGGCCTCGAGCAGCTCCTGCTCGGTGGGGAACTCGATCTCGCTCGTCCAGCGGCGGCGGGCGTGCAGCGGCTCGAGCGCGGCGGCCAGGAACGCGGCGCGGCGCTCCGGCTCGCGCGCGAGCGCGTCGGCCCGGGCCAGCACCTCGGCCGCGAAGTCGCCGCGCGCGCGGATGGCGTCGAGGTCGAGCGTCGCCAGCGTCGCATCCTCGATGGCGTCCCACCAGACGAACGGCTCGCGCGCGGCCGCGTCGTCCCGGAGCTGGCGACGCAGCTCCGCAAGCGTCCCCGGGCGCCGCAGGTCCGCGTGCAGCGGCCCGCGCCCCGTGAGCGTGGCGCGCAGCAGCAGGCCGCGGCCGGCGTGCGCCGCGGCGGCCTCGTTCGCGGCCGCACCCAGCGCCGCGTGTAGCGCCGCCAGGTCCTCGATCTCGCCGACGTCCACCTCCAGGCCGACGAACCGCGCGCGGTCCAGCGCGACGAACTCGACGCCGAGGATCCCGCTCTCGTCCGCCTCGACCAGCACCGCGCCCTTCGCGCCCTGCTCGCTCGGCTTCGGGCTGCGCCCCTGGAGGTTGCCCGGGTAGACGACGCACGGGTCGCGCTCGCTCAGCACCTGGTGCCGGTGGATGTGGCCGAGCGCCCAGTAGTCCATCCCCGCCGCCCGCAGGTCGTCCAGCGTGCACGGGCTGTACGGCGCGTGCTCCGTCTGCGCGCCGACCGTGCAGTGCAGCAGGCCGATGCGCAACCCGCCGCCGCCGCCCTCCCGCGCCCGCTCCGCCAGGCCCAGCGCCAGGTTCTCCGACACCTCCCGCCGCGGATAGCTCACCCCGTAGACCGTCGCGAGCCGCTCACCGTCGCGGTGCACCTCCTTCGTCCCCGGCTCCGGGCCGAAGACGTGCACCCGCTCCGGCCAGCGCCGCACCGCCGACCAGCCGTCCAGCGGGTCGTGGTTGCCGTGCACGACCAGCGTCGGGATCCCGCGCTGCGACAGCCGCTCGAGCCCGCGCCGGAAGCGAAGCTGCGCGCGCACGCCGCGCTCGGCGCCGTCGTAGATGTCGCCGGCCAGGAGCACGAACGCGACGTCCCGCGTGATCGCCAGCTCGACGAGCGCGTCGAACGCGTCGAGCGAGGCGTCGCGCAGCCGCTCGGCGATCTCCGGCGAGGTCTGGCCCAGCCCGGAAAACGGCGTGTCCAGGTGCAGGTCGGCGGCGTGCAGGAAGCGGAATCGCATCAGGACCTCGGGCTGCGGTCGGGCGGTCGCGTTGTCGGCGGAGGAACCGGATCGGACGGTGGGCGGCAGAGGCCGATCTCGGCGCTTGCCCGGGCGATACATATGACGTCGGCCGGGGCGCGGCAAGGGGCGTCGGCGGCGCCGGCGGACCACCCAACGCGCCGCCCGCCTCGCCTGTACGCCATAGAGCCCTCGCGGCCGGCTCCGGGGCTGCGCCGGCTTAACGAATCCCGGCCCGGCAACGTCTACGGTCGGATACGCGCACCACGGCAGGCAGCACGATGTCCGCTTTCCCGTTCCGCGCCGGCCGCCTCGGCTGGCTTCTCGCGCTCCTCTTCCTCGGCCTCGCGTCCACCGCTCGCGCGCAGGAAACCGACGTCCTGACCGGTCGCGTCGTCGACGAGAACGGCGCGCCCGTCGCGGGCGCGCGCGTCGTCGCCATCTCGGCGGAGACGGAGATCTCGCGCTCCACGATCACCGACTCGAACGGCCGCTACATGATCGCCTTCCCCGACGGCGGCGGCCGCTACCTGCTGCGCGTCTCGTTCCTCGGGCGGGCCGACGTCGTCCGCACCGTGCTGCGCGAGGGCGACGAGGAGCTGCTCGTCGCCAACATCACGCTGGCGCCGCAGGCGATCGCGCTCGACACGCTCGCCGTGACGGCGCGCCGGCCGCCGCCCGGGCGCGGCGAGGCCGGCGAGCAGTCGACCGTACTGTCGCAGGAGCTGCTGAACCAGCTTCCGCTGCCGGACCTCGACCCGAGCACGCTGGCGCAGCTCGCGGCCGGCGTCATCTCCACCGAGCTGGACTCGCTCAGCGGCCGGATGGGCTTCTCCGTCGCCGGGATGAGCGACCTGCTGAACCAGGTCGTGCTCGACGGCATGGTCCTCGGCGAGAGCGGCCTCGAGGTGCCGCAGGAGGGGATCCGGCGCACGCAGGTGACGACGAGCACGTTCGACGCATCGCGCGGCGGCTTCGCCGGCGGGCAGGTCTCGCTGACGTCGGCGCGCGGCAACAACCGCACGGCGGGCGCGCTCTCCTACAGCCTCGACAACGACGCGCTCCAGCTCGGCTCGCCGACGACGGTCAACGCGTTCACGCGCCAGAACCTGGGCGGCTCGATCGGCGGCCCGATCGTGCGCAACAAGCTGTTCTACAACCTGTCGTTCGGGTTGCGGCGCAACGTGAACCACCGCTTCGCGCTCGCGGCGAACGACCCGATCGCCGCGCTGCGCGCCGGCGTCGCCGTCGACTCCGTCGACCGCTTCCTCGCCTCGCTCGGCGGCTACGGCGTGCCGATCGCCACGACCGGCCGCTACGACCAGCTCCGCGACAACCTCTCGCTCCAGCTCCGTACCGACTGGAACGTGATGCAGCGGCGCGGGCAGTCGCACACGCTGACGCTGCGCCTGAACTCGAGCACGAGCGACGAGGACAGCACGCGCATCAACGCGCTCGACCTGGCGCAGCACGGCGGCGAGACGGAGGCGGACAACCGCGCCGCCGCGCTCACGCTGAACTCGCGCTTCGGCGGGAGCTGGACGAACGCGCTCGCCGTGTCGTTCACCGAGAGCATGAACCAGGCGCTGCCGTACCTGGAGATGCCGGAGGGGCGCGTGCGCGTCACCTCGCGCTTCGAGGACGGCACCGCGGCTACGCAGACGCTGGTCTTCGGCGGCAACCGGAATATGCCGACCGACGCCTACCGCAAGAACCTCCAGCTCTCCGAGGACCTGTCGTTCCTCCTGCCGGTCGGCTCGCAGCTCCACCGGCTCAAGGTCGGCGGGCAGCTCCAGAAGGGGCGCAGCGTCGATCGCTCGACCGACAACCTGCTCGGCTCGTTCACGTTCAACTCGCTCGAGGACTTCGAGGCGAACCGCCCGGCGCGCTACGAGCGCACGCTCGCGCCGCGCGACCAGCGGATGGGCACCGTGAGCGCCGGCCTCTACGTCGGCGACACCTGGCGGATCAGCGAGCCGCTCGAGGTCACCGCCGGCCTGCGCTGGGACTACTCGCGGCTGACCGAGCGGCCGGCCTACAACCCGGTGGTCGAGCAGGCGTTCGGCCGGCGCACCGACATCGAGCCCGTCGCCACGAGCTTCTCGCCGCGCCTCGGCTTCAACTACCGCATCGCGAGCGGCGGCGGGGTGCGGAGCGCCCGCGTGGTGAGCGGCGGGATCGGCCTCTTCTCCGGCCAGCCGCCGACGCGGCTGTTCGCCGCCGCGAGCCGGCAGACCGGGCTCGCGGACTCCGAGCAGCGCCTCGTCTGCATCGGCGAGGCGACGCCGCTCCCCGACTGGAGCGGCTTCCTCGCCGATCCCGCCTCCGTCCCCGACCGCTGTAGCGACGGCAGCCTCGGCGTCGGCGACCCGCAGTCGCTGCGCGCGCCGACCGTCACGCTCATCGACCCGGACCAGAAGCTGCCCTCGTCGCTCCGCGCGGAGATCGGCTATCGCGCGCCGCTCCCGCTCAACATGAGCGCCAACGTCCGCTACTCCTTCTCGCGGGGGATGGGGCTCTGGGGCTACTACGACCTCAACCTCGACACCTCGCGGCGCTTCCAGCTCGCCGCCGAGGGGCGCCCGTTCTTCGGCGAGCCGGGCGACATCGTCGCCGCCACCGGCCAGACGACGCTCGCCGGCTCGCGCATCGACCCGCGCTTCGGCAACGTCTGGGACGTGCGCGCCGACCGCGCCTCCATCGCCCACCAGATCACGGCGCAGGTCAGCGGGCTGCTCCCGAAGGGGATCACGTTGTTCGCGAACTACACGCTCGGCTTCGCCCGCGACCAGGGCTCCGGCTTCCGGCCCGCGCCCACGGCCGGCGACCCGAACGTGCGCGAGTGGGCCGTGGCCGACAACGACCGCCGCCACACGCTCAACCTGACGCTCGCCAAGGCGATCACGCCCTGGATCGAGCTGACCGCGCTCATGCGCCTCTCCTCCGGCGCGCCGTTCACGCCGCTCGTCGGCGCCGACGTCAACGGCGACGGCGCGCTCGACGACCGCGCGTTCGTCTTCGATCCGGCCACGACCCCGGACACCGCGCTCGCCAACGGGATGAGGCGGCTCCTGGCCGTGCTCCCCGGCCGCGTCGCCGACTGCCTCGAGAAGCAGCTCGGCCGCATCGCGGACCGCAACTCCTGCCGCGCGCCCTGGTCCCGCTCGCTCAACATGCGGCTCGCGCTGCGCCCGAATCTCCCCCGCGTCGAGCGCCGGCTCACCGTCTCCATCGACGCCTCCAACGTCCTCGAGGGGCTCGACCAGCTCGTGCACGGCGCCGACCACCTGAAGGGGTGGGGCGACACGCCCCGCCCCGACACGCGCCTCCTCGACGTGCGCGGCTTCGACCCTGCGCGCGGCGCGTTCATCTACCAGGTCAACGAGGGCTTCGGCCAGAACCGCCGCGGGCCCAGCTCGATCCGCAACCCGTTCGCGCTCCGCATCAACGCCCGGCTCGCCATCGGCGGCCAGCCGTTCCAGAACAACCGCGCGTTCGGCACCCTGCCCACGCTCGCCGCGGCGCCCGGCGGCTTCGGCGGGCGCGGCCGCTTCGGCGAGGACGGGCCCGGCGGCTTCGGCGGCCCCGGGCGCGGCGGCTTCTTCGGCGGCGGCGAGCTCATGGGGCTGCTCCGCGGCGCGGGCGACGAGGCCGACGCCGACTCCGTCGCCGCGCGCGCGTTCACGAACCCGATCGTCGCGATCGTCGCGCTCGCGGACTCGTTGCGGCTGACGCCGGAGCAGGTGAGCCGGCTCCGCGCGCTCTCCGACTCGCTGGAGGCGCGTCTCGCCGTGCGCCGCGACACGCTGCGCCACCTGCTGGCCGGCATCGACGTCGCCGCGTTGCGCGGCGGGCGCGACGGCGCCGGGCCGCCCGGCCCGCCGATCGACCCGCCGCCCGACGGCCGCGGCCGGCGCGGCTTCGGCGGCGTCGCCGGCGTCGACCGCGCGGCGCTCGAGCGGACGCAGCGCATGCTCGCGCCGACGCTCGACGCCGCGCGCCAGGACATCGCCCGCGCGCTCCAGACCGCGCGCCAGACCGTCACGCCCGAGCAGTGGGCGCGCGTGCCGCTCTCGCTCCGCGTCGCCGGCGGCGCGGCCGACGGTGGGCGCCGCGGCGGCTTCAACGCCGTGGGCCTCGTCGACCGCATGCTCGCCAACCCGATCCCGGTGCTGCTCCAGCTCCGGGACACGCTCGGGCTGTCCGCCGAGCAGGTCGCGAAGATCCAGGCGATCTCCGACCGCCTCGGCGAGAAGCTCACGAAGCGCCGCGAGGAGCTGGGGAAGAAGTTCGACAATGCCGCCGGCCAGGACCTCGGCCGCATCTTCCTCGAGGTGCAGCCGACCATCCAGTCGACGCGCCAGGAGGTCGCCGCCGCGCTCGCCGACGTGCAGAAGATCCTCACGCGCGAGCAGTGGGAGAAGGTGCCGGAGGAGGTGAAGAACCCGTTCCGGCGGGGCGGTGGACGGCCGACCCGCCCGTGAACGGACTCGTGCCGGCAGGCCGGCGCCGGGCGGGCACGAGCGACGCCCCGCCGGTGGGCCTCGTCGCCGACCCGGTCGCGGCGCCGGATCCCGGGCCGGCGCGGCTCACGGCCGGGGCAGCCGCCGCAGGTAGCGCCACCCCGCCGCGCTGAACGCCAGCGCCAGCGCGACGGCCGCGCCGTTCAGCGCGGTGCGCAGCGTCAGCCACGGCGCATCATCGCCGGACGGGACCTGGAACCCGAGCAGCTCCGGCACCGCGGGCAGCTCCGCGTGGTAGCGCTGCGGGCCATCCCCGCCACCGACGCGCTCGAGCCCGGACGGGAACGGCTCGGAGACGGCGACGCCCGCCGGCACCAGCACGTCGGCGGTGAACGGCGCCGCGCGCGGCTCCACTGGCGGCCACGTCACGACGACGACCGGCACCTCGATCCGCGGACCGCCCCGCTGGAAGACGCGGTAGCGGATCTGGAACGGCAGCTCGCCCGCCGCTGCCAGCGGCTGCGCCAGCCGCAGCCAGCCGGTCCAGCGCTCCCGCCCGTCGGCCAGATCCACGCCGACCGTCCCCGCGGGCGACGTCGCCTCCTCCACGGCGACGCTCGCGTCCGGGACCAGCGCGACCGCGAGCGGCACGCGCGTCGTGCCGGCCGGCGCGCGCACCGTGTAGTCCAGCGTGACCTCGACGGACGCGGCGTCCTCCGCCACCGTCGCGGCGAGCGCCGCGCGCACCACCTCCCCCGGCTGCGCCGCGCCCGGGTCCGGGTGCGTGGCCCCCCCCCCGCCCCCCCCCGGGCTCGTATACAAATCTGACGCAGC
>JADGGV010000718.1 GCA_019689775.1 Gemmatimonadota bacterium | reverse complement strand
GGCCTCGCGCGCGGCGCGGCGGGCCGCCTCCTCCGCCTCCCGCTGCGCCTTGCGCGCGGCCTGCTCGCGGGCGCGGGCGCGCTCCTCGGCCTTGCGCGCGCGGATCTGCGCGATGCGCTCGGCGAGGGGGACCTCGAGGCGCTCCGTGACGCGAGCCGCGTAGTCGAACCCGTCCACGACGACGCGCGGGATGCGCCGGCCGATGGCGCGCTCGATCTGGCGCACGTCGGCCTCCTCCTCCGGCGACACGAAGGTGTACGCCTCCCCGGTCATCTCCGCCCGCGCGGTGCGGCCGACCCGGTGGATGTAGTCCTCGGGGAGGTGCGGCACGTCGAAGTTGATGACGTGGCCGAGCGCCTCGACGTCGATGCCGCGCGCGACAATGTCCGTGGCGACGAGCACGCGGATGCGGCCGTCCTTGAAGCCGGCGAGCGCGGCGGTGCGCTGCGCCTGCGAGCGGTTGCCGTGGATGCGCTCGCAGGAGATGCCGTGCCTCGTGAGGTACTCGGCCAGGCGGTTGGCGCGGTGCTTCGTGCGGGTGAAGACGAGCACCTCGTCGACGGCGTCGCGGCGGAGCAGCTCGAGGAGGAGCGCGGCCTTCAGCTCGGCCGGCACCGGGTAGAGCGCCTGCGTGACGCCCGTGGCCGGCGCGGCCTTGCGGCCGATGTCGACGGTGAAGGGGTCGTCGAGCAGGTCGCGGGCGAGCGCGACGATCGGCTCGGGCATCGTCGCCGAGAGGAGGAGCGTCTGGCGCGGCTCGGGGATGTGACGGAGCACGCGGCGGATGTCGGGGAGGAAGCCCATGTCGAGCATGCGGTCGGCCTCGTCGAGCACGAGGACCTCGAGCTCGCGCAGCCGGGCGTAGTCGTGCTGGAAGTGGTCGAGCAGCCGGCCGGGCGTGGCGACGATGACGTCGACGCCGCGGCGGAACGCCTCCTCCTGCGGCTTCATGCCAACGCCGCCGAAGATGGCCGCGCCACGGAGCCGCGTGTGCTTCGCGAGCGCGGCGAGGTGCTCCTCGACCTGCGCGGCCAGCTCGCGGGTCGGCACGAGCACGAGCGCGCGGGTGCCGCGGCCCGGCGCGCGCAGGAGCCGGTCGAGGATCGGCAGCAGGAACGCCGCCGTCTTGCCGCTCCCGGTCATGGCGCAGGCGAGGATGTCGCGGCCGGCGAGCCCGGCGGGGATCGTCGCCTGCTGGATCGGGGTCGGCGCCTCGAAGCCGAGGTCCTGGACGCCGCGCAGGAGCGCGGGGTGGAGCGTGAAATCGGAAAAGCGCATGCATCGTCCTTCCGGGCGCACCCGCCCCCTGGCGGAGACCGCGTCCGTACGAGGAATCGGATTGAGCGGTGGAAACGAGGAGGGTGGGGAGGGGTCGGATGCCCCCGGCTACGCCGTCACCCGGCGTCGCCTCGCGACCCGGGGAGGCCGCGCCGGCGTGCCGGCACCCTGCAATCGCGCATACGACCGCTACGGTTCGTGCGGGAAAGCTAGCGGGATCCGCGCATTCGGACAACCGGGGCGGTGGGGAGGCACCGCCTTTCGGGGCGGCGCGGGCGCGCGGCATACTTCGGCCGCTGGCGGTGCTGGCGGTGCTGGCGGTGCTGGCGGTGCTGGCGGTGCTGGCGACGAGGGCGAGTGGGCGAGTGGGCGAGTGGG
>JADGGV010000717.1 GCA_019689775.1 Gemmatimonadota bacterium | reverse complement strand
TTCGTGCTCATCCACAGGCGGCCGGCGTCGTCCTCGAGAATCTGGTGGATCACGGGGTCGTAGAGGCCGTGTTCGACGCCGACGTGCACGATGCGCCGGCTGGCAGCGAAGTCGGCGGCGTCATCACGGTCGCCGCCGTCGGCCCAGGCACGTGGGTCGAGGCGCGCGAGCCCGCGGCCCTCCGTGCCGACCCAGAGCCAGCCGCCCGCGTCCACGTAGAGCGCGCGGATGAGGTTGCTCGGCAGGCCGTCGGACTCCCGAATGCGAGTGAAGCGGCCGTGTTCGTAGCGGAGCAGACCGTCGCCGTTGGTGCCCATCCAGAGAGCGCCGTCCGCGGTTTCGGCGAACGCGCGGACGGCCGCCGCCCCGGGCTTCGCATCGAGCATGATCCAGTGACCGTCCTCGAAGCGCGCGACGCTCGACCCCGCGCCGACCCAGAGCCGGCCCCGCGTGTCGCTGTAGAGCGCGTAAATGTGGCCCCGGAGCGCGGCCGGGGCGTCGACGCTCCGGCAATCGACGGCGGGCAGGCTGCACGAGAGCAAGCCAGCGTCGGTTCCCACCCACAGGCGGTCGGGGCGATCGGAGGAGAGCGAAAAGACGGCGCGCCGCCCCGCCAGCGTCGTCCAGGTCTCCACGCGGCCGTGTCCGTCGATCCGGCTCAGCCCGCCCCAGGTCCCTGCCCAGATCGCGCCCGACCGGTCTTCGTAGACCGTGGTGACTCGCGCGTTCGCGACCCCCTCCGGCTGGCTGTACGTGGCGAAGAGCGCGGGCTTGAGACGGTGCAGCCCGGCGTTGAGCGTGCCCAGCCAGATGCTGCCCTCCCGGTCGATGGCGATCGCGGTGAGCTCCACATCCTCGCCCGTGCGGCCCAGCACGCGGCCGAGGTCCCAGGCGAGCTCGCCCTCCCGGTACAGCCGGGAGTCGCTCGCGTGCCATAGCGCGCCATCCGCGTCGACCGCGCCGGCGATCCAGCCAGTCGGCGGCACCTGCGCCGAGTGGGCCTCGATCGGGTATGCCCTGAGCCCGGCAAGCACGAGGCGCGTGCCCGGCCGTCGTCGGAAGCCCGCACGGATTGCGCTTCCCGGCTCCGTTGACCCGAGCTGCCGGAGTCCGCTTTCCACCTCCTCCCAAACGTCGTTTTGGGTGTAGAGCCAGAGGACGCCGGCCGTGTCCTCGGCCATACCCCGGATCAGCGTCGAGTCGAGCGCCGTGCCGGTGATGACCCGCTCCGCCCGATCCCCCTCGATGCGGAACAGGCCCATGGGCTCGGTGCTGACCCAGACGCTGCCGTCGCGACGCCGCATGAGCCCCCACACGGCTCCGCGGATCACTTCCTCCGCGACCGGGACGAATTCATCGCCCTCGATGCGACCCAAACCGTCCGTCATCCGGATCCAGACGCCGCCCTCTGGATCCGGCGTCACGCCGCGGACCTGGCCCCTGAAACCCTGCTCCGGGCCGAACCGCGTGAAGCGGCCATGCCGGAACCGCACGAGGTCCGCCGTCTCGGTGCGCATCCAGAGGTTTCCGTCACGGTCCTCGGTCAGCGAAACGAGGCGGTTGCTCGGGAGCGTCAGCGTGTTCGCGGTATTGAAGACGGTGAAGCGGACACCGTCGAACCGCACCAGGCCGTCCATCGTCGCGAGCCAGATGTAGCCATC
>JADGGV010000064.1 GCA_019689775.1 Gemmatimonadota bacterium | reverse complement strand
CCCCCGATCTCCTCCGGCCACCGCCCCCGCGCCAGCGCCCGCGCGGCCGCCTCGACGACCGCCGGGTAGAGCGCGTGCTCCGTGGCCAGCACCCGCGCCGCCAGCGACTCCGGCGTGTCGCCGGGCCGCACCGGCACCGGCCACTGCGCCAGGATCGGCCCGCGGTCGTACTCCTCGTCCACCAGGTGCACCGTCGCGCCACTCACGCGGCAGCCCGCCGCCAGCACCGCCCGGTGCACGCGGATCCCGTACATCCCCTGCCCGCCGAACGCCGGCAGCAACGCCGGATGGATGTTGAGCATCCGCCCGGCCCAGCGCTGCACGACCGCCGCCGGGACCCGGCGTACGTACCCGGCCAGCGCCACCAGCTCGACGCCGGCCGCCTCCAGCACCTCGATCGTCTCCCGCGCGACGTCGCCCTCGTCGACGCCCGCGACCGGGATCACCCGCGTCGCCACGCCCGCGCGGCGCGCCCGCTCCAGCCCGCCGGCCTCCGCGCGGTCGCTCACCACCAGCGCCACGGTCGCCGCCGCCGGATCCACCCGATCCAGCAGCGCCTGGAGGTTCGTGCCGCCGCCCGACACGAACACGGCGACGCGCAGGCTCACGCGAAGCCGCCGCCGCCGAAGAGCGGCGCGAGGAAGGGGTTGCCGGTCCGCTCCCGCCCGACCGTCGTCGCCGGGCCGTGGCCCGGGTACAGCACCGTCTCGTCCGGCAGCGACAGCACCTGCGTACGGATCCCCGTCATCAGTTGCCGATGGTTGCCCTGCGGCAGGTCCGTGCGCCCGATCGAGCCCTGGAACACGACATCGCCCACGAACGCCACGCCGGCGTCCGCGACGTAGAGGATCACGTGCCCCGGCGCGTGCCCGGGCACGTCCCGCACCTCGAAGCCGATGCCCGCCAGCTCCAGCCGCTGCCCGCCCGTCAGCTCGTGGGTCGGCGCCGGCGGCGCCTCCACCGACACGCCGAAGTAGGCCGCCTGCTCCGCCGCACGGTCGTACCACGGCCGCTCGGCCGGGTGCAGGTAGACCGGCGCGCCGGTCGCGCGCACCAGCGCCGCGACGCCCTCGATGTGGTCGATGTGCGCATGGGTCAGCAGGATCGCCTCGAGCGTCAGCCCCTCGGACTCGAGCGCGCGCACCAGCTCGGGGGTCTCGCCGCCGGGGTCGATCGCGACGGCGCGCCGCTCCCCCGCGACGCGGACGAGGTACGCGTTCTCCCCCCACCCCTCCGAGGTGAACGTGCGGATGTCCATGGCACGTGCGCTCATGCAGCCTGCCCGCTCGAATCGTCTTGCCCCGCCACCCGCCGGCGGGGCGGCGGCAAAGTAGCGACCGGCCCGCACGCCGGCCACCCAGCCGTCGCTCACTCGCTCGCCGCCGAGAGCGCCAGGAACCGCTCCACCTGCTCGGGTGTCCCGACGACGACCAGCATGTCGCCCACGAGGATGCGCTCGGACGGGCCCGGATTCGGCAGGACCTCGTCGTCGCGCACCATGGCCAGGATGCTCGCGCCCGTGCGGTGCCGGATCGCCAGCTCGCCGATGGAGTGCCCCGGCAGCGGCGTCGTCGGGTCCGCGCTCACCCACTCGATCGAGAGCTGCTCCAGCACCGACGCCGTCGAGGGCGGGTGGCCGCCAACCAGCGCCGCCGCCAGGCGCCGGGCCTCGTCCTCCGTCAGGCGCAGCGGCTCCGCCCCCTCGCCCGTCCCCCACGTCCACCGCAGCTCACGCGCGCCGTCCTGCCGGAGCACGACGCGCAGTCGCGCGCCCGACTCCAGCGTCAGCTCCTCCCCCTCGTCCGACCGGACGACATCGTCACGATCCATGCACCACCTCCAGCTCAATGCCAGGCCCGCGGCGCGACGCCCACCGCGCGACCGCCACGGTCGGCCGGGGCTTACACGCAAATCGGGCCCGCGGGGGGCCCACCCCCCGCGGGCCCGGGCGCCGGCGCATCGGGGTCGCTCAAACCGTGAACGAGCTGCCGCAGCCGCAGCTACCCGTCGCGTTCGGGTTCTTGAACGTGAACCCCGACCCCATCATCGTCGTCACGTAGTCGATTTCGACGCCGTCGAGGTACTGCGCGCTGAACGGGTCCACGAACAGGCGGATGCCGTTCGACTCGAGGATGTCGTCGTCGTCCTGCGCCTCGTCCTCGATGTTCAGCCCGTACTGGAAACCCGAGCAGCCGCCGGGCAGGACGGCCACACGCAGGCCGGCCGACTCGGCCGCCCCCTGCTCCTGCATGAACTTCTGCACCTCGGCCGCCGCCGTCGCCGTCACGGTGATCTGCATCGGTTCCTCCTGGTGTGTCTCGCCGGACCCACGGCCCGGCCTCCGTCCCTCGAATACCCGCCCGCGCCACCCGGGTTTCGCGCCCAGAATAGCCCGAGGGGGTACCCCTGTCAAGCTGACGTCGCCCCGTCGCCCGCCGGCAAATTCCTGACCAGCGCGGCCACGCCACGCAGGTCGTCGACGACGGCGAACGCACCCGCCAACCGCCGCGCCTCGGCCGCGCCGTAGCCGCTCCGCACCAGCACGCCGCGCCCGCCGAACGCCCGCGCCGGCTCGATGTCCGTAGCGCGGTCGCCGACGAACAGCGACGCGCTCGCGTCCACGCCCAGCTCGGCGATCGCGCGGCGGTACAGCCCGAGCCCCGGTTTGCGGCACTCGCACGGCCCGCCGTGCTCCGGGTGGTGCGGGCACATGTAGACGCCGTCGAGTCGGACGCCCTCCGCGGCGAGCAGCGCCTCGAGGCGGAGCTGCACGCGGTGGAAGTCCGCCTCCGTGAACAGCCCGCGCGCGATCCCCGACTGGTTCGTGACGACGACGAGGGCGTACCCGAGCTCGCGCAGCGCGCGCAGCCCCGCGGCCGCCCCCGGGAGCAGGACGACGCCGTCCGGATCGGCCAGGTAGTGGCGCTCCTCGATCAGCGTGCCGTCGCGGTCCAGGAACACGGCCGGGCGCCGGCGCTGCCCCGCTGCGCCAGCCTCGACCGGCGCCGCGCGCCCCCCGGCCGCCTCAGGCAAGCGCACCGCACACTCCGGCGATCAACTCCCCCTCCTCGCCGGGCTGCACCGTGCGCACGTCCAGCACGACCCGGTCCTCGACGATCCGCGCCACGATCGGCGGCTCGCCCGCCCGCAGCCGCCGGTCTAGCTCCGCGGCGGAGAGGCTCGCCTCGAGCCGCACGAGCGTCGTCGGCAGCGCTGCGCCCGGGAACGCGCCGCCGCCGACCGCGCTCGCGCCGTCCACGAGCGTGCAGGCGACGCCGGCGGCCGCCAGCCGCGCGGCGAGGTCGCGCGCGCGGCCGCCGACCGTGGCCGCGCCCGCCGTGAGCATCCGCAGCGTCGGGATCTCGCGCAGCGCCACGTCGGGGTCCAGGTACAGCTCGAGCGTAGCCTCGAGCGCCGCGAGCGTGAGCTTGTCGACCCGCAGCGCCCGGCAGAGCGGGTTGCGCCGCATCGCGGCCACGAGGTCGCGCCGCCCGAGGACGATGCCGGCCTGCGGCCCGCCGAGCAGCTTGTCGCCGCTCATCGTGACGACGTCCGCGCCGCCGCGCAGCGCGTCGGCGACCGTCGGCTCATGGGGCAGCCCGAAGCGCGTGAGGTCGAGCAGCAGCCCGGAGCCCAGGTCCTCCACGACCGGGAGGCGGCCGCCGAAGCGCGCCGCCAGCTCCGGCACCGTCACCTCCGCCGTGAAGCCGACGACGCGGAAGTTGGAGCGGTGGACCTTCAGGACGGCGCCCGTCTCAGCCGAGATCGCGGCGTCGTAGTCCGCCGGGTGCGTGCGGTTCGTCGCCCCGACCTCGACGAGGCGCGCGCCGCTGCGCTCGACGATCTCAGGGATGCGGAACGCGCCGCCGATCTCCACCAACTCGCCGCGGCTCACCACGACCTCGCGGCCGCGCGCCAGCGTGTTCAGCGCGAGCACCAGCGCGGCGGCGTTGTTGTTCACCACCAGCGCGTCCTCGGCGCCGGTCAGCTCCCGCAGCAGCGGCGCGCAGTGGTCGTAGCGACTGCCGCGCGCCCCCGCATCCAGGTCGTATTCCAGGTTCGAGTACGAGCGCGCCGCTTCGACCATCGCCTCGATCGCGGCTGCGGCCAGCGGGGCGCGCCCCAGGTTCGTGTGCAGCACCACGCCGGTCGCGTTGATGACGCGACGCAGCCCCGCGCGCTCGCGGCGCCGCAGCCGCTCACCCACGAGCCGCGCGTAGAGCGCGGGCTCGGCCAGCTCCGCCGGCGCGTCGGCGCCCTGCGCGAGGCCGCGGCGCAGCTCCGCCTGGACGTCCTTCAGCGCCGCGACGACGCGGCGGCGCGGCGCGACCGCCAGCAGCGGCTCGAACGCCTCGCTCGACAGCAGGCGGTCGACGGCGGGGATCGCGCGCCGCGGGTCCATCACCTTAGGGTCGACCCGGCGGCGCCGCCCGGCGGACGGCCGGGCGAAGCGCCGGCGAGACGCTCGTGTCCGGGGGAGGAGCCGCGGGGGCCGGCGCGGTCGGCCGCGGGGCCGGCGCCGCGCTCGTGTCCCGCGCGGACGCGCCCGCCGTCGTGTCCGGCGGCACGCGCGGTGCCGCGCGCGCGCTGTCGACGGGCGGCCGCGGCGCGGGAGCGGTCGTGTCCGGATGCGCCGCCGCCGCCCGCGCGGGCGGCGGCGCCGGCGTCTCCGTCACGACGCTGCCGCCGCCACCCCGCAGCCCGTTGATGTTCGTGAGGTCGCGAAGCGCGACGCGCAGGCGTGTCTTCGGCGGCAGCGGCGTCGCCGGCACCAGCACCAGCTCCTGGACCGGCAGCCGGACCGTGTCCCGCTCGGACGCCGTCGGCGCAGCGGCGACTCGCGTGGAGTCGCGGCGCCCCGCGGCCGGCTTCGCCTGCGCCGCCTCGAAATCCTTGGGGTAATACAGTCGACGCACCGGAATCTGGGTCGAGTCCGGCAGCTTCCACAGCATGGCCCGCGCGTTGAGCGGCTGGTACGGATCGAGATAATCGTCGATCGTGAGCCGGATCTGCAACGAGTCGCGAACCTCGGCGCGCGTCAGCCGCGCCGGCGTCGTGTCCCGCGGCAGCAGCGCCAGCTCGTTGAGCACCGCGGTGTCGGTCGCGGATCGCAGCGTGGCGCTGACCTCACCCCACGACTCCCGCTCGTCCACCTTGCCGTTCCGGTTCCGGTCCTGGAAGATCGTCACCGCGTACGCGCCGACCGGCACGTGCCGAAGCGCGTAGAAGCCGCCGGAATCGGTAACCGTGACGTAGGTGAGCGGCGTCGTTCCGCCCTGGCGCGCCTCCACCCGCGCGCCGCTGATCGGGCGGTCCGTGATCCTGTCCCGCACCAGCCCGGCGATCACCGTCGACGGAATCTGCGGCCCCGTCGAGAACACCAGCATCGCCGGTTCCTTGCGCTGATTCCCAAACAGATCCGAGAATGCCGGCTGTAGCACGACCTGATAGATCCGGCCGGGCTGCCACCCGCCCTTCGGGCGGACCCGGATCTCGCTGCCGCTCCGGTGCACCTCCACCGGCACGGTGTCCGGCGAGACGATCGCCAGCGCGTCCGTGACCCCCTTCTCGCTGATCCGCTCGTCGAACTTGAACACCACCGGCTTCGTCCACCCCGGCACCACCGCGAGCTGCTCCGGCTGCGTCGACACGAGCTGGGGCGCCGTGCGGTCCACCTTGCCACCCGGCGGCGACATCACCCGCGCACACGACGTCGCCACCACCACGGCCGCCAGCAGCCCGGTCCCCTTCAGCTTCACGACAACTCCTCGATCTTCCGCGCCAGCCGCTGTTGCTGCTCCCGGAGGTTCGCGGCCTTCTCCACCTCCTTCGCCACGACGTCGGCGGGCGCCTTCGCACGGAACTGCTCGTTCGCGAGCTTCGACTCCGTGCTGCGGAGCTGCCCGAGCACGCGCTCCAGCTCCGCCTCCAGCCGCGCGCGCTCACGCCCCAGGTCGATCACCTGCGCGAGCGGGATGAACACGTCGGCGCCGCTGCGCAGCACCGCATGCGCGCCCGCACCTGCCCACCCGTCCGCCGCCGGTGCGCCGTCGGCCGCCTCCGCGTACACCTCCCGCACGCCGGCGAGCCGCTGAACCGCGCGCGTCTCCGCGGCCAGGGCGCGCCGCAGCGCATCGGACGCGTGGCCGACCCGCACCTCGATCTTCGCCGACGGCGGGACGTTGTACTCGGAGCGCAGCCCGCGCACGGTGCCGATCAGCTCCATGAGCGCCTCGAGCTGCGCCTCCGCCTCCGGGTCCTCGCGCTCCGGCGACGGCTCCGGCCAGCGCGCGATCACGAGCGACGGCTCCCGCGCCACGCCCGGCCGCGACGGTAGCCGCTGCCAGAGCGCCTCGCTGATGAACGGCATCACCGGGTGCAGCAGCCGGAGCACGCCGTCCAGCACCTCCACCAGCGTGGCCTGCGCCGCCGCCCGGCTCGCCTCGCCCGCCTCACCCCGCAGCCTCGACTTCGCCAGCTCGATGTACCAGTCCGCGACCTCGTCCCAGAAGAAATGGTAGACCGTTCCCGCAACCTCGTGGAAGCGGAACGTCTCCAGCGCCGCGGTCGTCGCGGCAATCGCCCGGTTCAGCCGGGACAGGATCCAGCGGTCGGCCACCTCCAGCTCCGCCCGCACGTCCTCCACGCGCGGAACCTCGTCGCCCTCCAGGTTCATGAGCGCGAAGCGCCCGGCGTTCCAGAGCTTGTTCGCGAAGTTGCGCCCCGGCGCGAACGCTTGCTCCAGGTCCTGGTAGTTCAGCAACTGGTCCGCCGTCCAGCTCGTCCCTTCCACCAGCGTGAAGCGGAGCGCATCCGCGCCGAACAGCTCCACGACCTGGAGCGGATCGATGCCGTTGCCCAGCGACTTCGACATCTTCCGCCCCAGGTGGTCCCGCACCAGCCGCGTGATGTACACCTCGCGGAACGGGACTTCGCCCATGAACTCGAGCCCCGCCATGATCATCCGCGAGACCCAGAAGAAGAGGATGTCGTACGCCGAGACCAGCGTGCTCGTCGGGTAGAACGCGCGCAGGTCACGCGTCTCGTCCGGCCAGCCCAGCGTCGAGAACGGCCACAGCCACGACGAGAACCACGTGTCCAGCACGTCCGGATCCTGCTCCAGCGCCGAGCCGCCGCAGCGCGGGCACGTCGTCGGGTCCTCGCGCCCCACGATCTCGACGTCCTCACACCCCGGCGCCCGGCAGTACCACACCGGGATGCGGTGGCCCCACCAGAGCTGCCGCGAGATGCACCAGTCGCGGATCCCCTCGAGCCAGTTCTCGTAGACCTTCCCCCACGTCTCCGGCGTGAACCGGACCCGCCCCTCTCGGTACGCCGCCAGCGCCGGCTCGGCCAGCGGCTTCATCCGCACGAACCACTGATCGGACAGCCGCGGCTCGACGACCGTGTGACACCGATAGCAGTGCGGCACCGCGTGCGTGTGCGCCTCGACCCGCTCCAGCAGCCCGGCCTCGCGGAACGCGTCGACCACGGCACGCCGCGCCTCGAAGCGGTCCAGCCCCTGGAACGCCTCCGGCGCGTTCGTGCCGATCGTCGCCTCCGGCGTCATGATGTCCAGCGCCGGCAGCCCCTGGCGCCGCGCCAGCTCGAAGTCGTTCGGATCGTGCGCCGGCGTGATCTTCACCGCGCCGCTCCCGAACTCCGGGTCGACGTACTCGTCCGCCACGATCGGGATCCGCCGCCCCGTCAGCGGCAGGTCGACCATGGCCCCAACGAGCGCGCGGTACCGCTCGTCACCCGGGTGCACCGCCACCGCGGTGTCGCCGAGCATCGTCTCCGGCCGCGTCGTCGCCACCACGATGTAGCGCCGCCCGTCCGGGAGCCGGGGCAGCCCCTCCGCGCCGGCCGGAAGGTCCCCATCCGCCACCACCGGGTAGCGCAGGTGGTACAGCGCCCCCTGACTTTCCTCCGGCTCCGCCTCCTCCTCCGACAGCGCCGTCAGGCAGCGCGGGCACCAGTTGATGATGTAGTTGCCGCGATAGACGAGCCCCTTCTCGTACAGCCGCACGAACACCTCACGCACCGCCCGCGACAGCCCCGGATCGAGCGTGAACCGCGTCCGGCTCCAGTCGCACGAGCTGCCGATCGCGCGCAATTGCCCGAGGATCGTCGCTTCCGTCGCCCGCACGTGCTCCCACGTCCGCTCGACGAACGCCTCGCGCCCCAGGTCGTAGCGCGTCTTCCCGTCCTTCGCCAGGATCCGCTCGACGACGTTCTGCGTCGCGATCCCCGCGTGGTCCGTCCCCGGGACCCAGAGCGCTTCCCGCCCCTGCATCCGCCGGAACCGGATCAACACATCCTGCAACGTGTTGTTCAGCCCATGACCGATGTGAAGCATCGACGTGACGTTCGGCGGCGGGATCACGATCGTGTACGGCTCCCGCTCCCCGGACAGCACGCGCTCCGCATCGGCGCGGAAATAGCCCGCCTCCTCCCAGGCGCGGTACAGCGGCGCCTCGACGGCGTGCGGATCGTATTGCGGTGAAAGTGGCTCGGCCATGACTGTTTCGCGTCGTCGAGTAAAACGTGAAGGGTAGTGCGCCGCGCCGAGTCGCGTCAACGGCCCACCCCGGATGCTCGACCGCCCCCAGAGCCGGCGGCGCTGGAGGCGGTGGAGCGGGCGAACCGCGCCCTGGAGGCCCGAGCAGCTCGCCTCAGTCCGCCTCCTCCGTGCCCCGGTCCGCCAGCTCGCCCTCTACGTCCCCGCGGCCGAGCCGGATCCCGGGTCCCGCCGGCGGTACGCCCTCGCTCGACTCCCGGACGACCTCCCGTACGTCGAGCTCCTCCTCGATCATCTCCACGCGGTCGTCGCGGCGGGCCGGATCCGTCTGGCGCCCCTGCCGACGCGCGCCCGTACCGACCGACACGCCGTACCAGTGCGTCTCCGTCCGCGCCGTGCCCGGTCCCGCCTCCTCGGACCGCGCGCGGTCGAGGCGCTCGACCTCGGACGACACGTCCAGGCGGTTCAGCACCGTCCGCACGCCCGCGGCCCCCTGCGCGACCATCGCCGCGCGGTCCGACTCCCACTCCGTCGCCACGGTGCCGCTCAGCTCGATGATCCCGTCCGCGAGCGCGGCCACCTCGATCGGCCGCTGCGCGACGTACGCATCGGCGCGGAGCCGGTCGACCACCTCGTCCTCCATGCGCGCGAGCCGGCCGCCCTCTTCGCGCTCCGCCCGCTTCCGCGCCAGGCGGCTGCGGTTCCACAGGAAGAGACCGGCCGCCAGTCCGACGCCCGCGCCAGCGGCGACGACCCAGGCGCGCCGCCTCAGCTCCGACTCCCGATCGCGATGCCACATGATCCCGCGTCTCCTGGGGTGAGTTGCGTGCCGCGTCGCGGTCGTGCAAGTCACAGACCACCCGCCGGCCGCAGCTCGCTCAGTCGTTCGTCGTCGCCTTCTCCTTCTCCGCCTTCTCCTTCTCCTTGCGCTCGCGGATCGCCTTGACCCGCTCGTCGAACGTGCGGCGCGTGCTCGCCCGGTCCGCCTGCATCTGGATCTCCGCCCAGTCCCGCTGATTCTTCAGGGCCTCGGCGCGCATCGTCGAGCTC
Organism: Gemmatimonadota bacterium; assembly: GCA_019689775.1. Lineage (GTDB taxonomy): Bacteria > Gemmatimonadota > Gemmatimonadetes > Longimicrobiales > RSA9 > JADGGV01. The sequence continues at coordinate 2,760 of JADGGV010000064.1, read as the reverse complement.
ATGCTCCCCAGCGTCACGGGCAGCGGCAGCGTGATGCTCCCGAGGTGCAACTGCCCGGGCGTGATCCCCCAGCTCCCCCCGTTCTTGTCCTTGATCGTCCAATCCGTCGCCCGGCGCGCCGCATCCGCGACCGCGGCCGCCGAGTCGTTGACCGCGTCGATCTTCTCCTTGATCCGTGCCAGCGCCCGGGCGTGGTCCGTCGTCGTCGGCTCCACGGGCGGGATCACCGGATCGAACAGCCGGCGATCATACCCCTTCGGGCGCAGCCGCTCGCTCGCCGACATCCCGGCGCCCGCCGCCGCTCCGCCCGCCTGCGCCGCGCCGGGCGCCGCCGCGGGCCCCGGCTCGCGGCCGGCCGGTCCCGGCGGCAGTTGCGTGGGCACGTGCGTCGGGAACTCCAGCGGCGCGGGCGGCGCCTCCGGGCCCCGCACGCGGTCCCCGGCGGCCGCGGCGCCCGCCGACGGTGAGCGCGCTGCGCCGCCGGCCGACCCACCAATCGGCCACACGATCGTGACGGTCTCCGAGTCGGCCGACGAGCCGGCCTCGTCCGGAAGCAGCAGCGAGAGCCAGCGAGGTCCAACGTGGAAGAACGAGATGAGCAGGACGATGAGGAGGGCATGCAGGACGAGCGCCGCGCCCAGCGCCACGCCGCTGTGCCGCTGCCGCTCGGGACGGCTCGCCAGAAGCGTCCCGAGCAGAGGCGGAGCCGCCGGTGCGGTGCCCGCCCGGCTCGGCTCGTCGGCCAGGTCGCCGGCCGGCGCAAGTGGGACGTTCGGGGCGGTTACACTCATCCGAGCCGTAGTAAACCGCCGCGGGCGGGGCGGTTCCGCCCGGAGCGCCTAGAGCAGGCGGCCCAGCCGGTGCGCCGCTTCCCGCAGGCGGTCCGGCGGCTGCGTGAGCGCCAGGCGCATGAAGCCTTCACCGCCGGCGCCGAGCGCCGAACCCGGCATGACCACCACGCCCTGCTCGACCAGCGCGCGCCGGGCGAACGCCTCCGACGTGGTGCCGGCCGGAACCGGAACCCAGAGATACATGGTGGCACGGGGCGCTCGGGCATCGAACCCCTCGGAGCACAGGGCGGCGGTCAGCGCGTCCCGGCGCTCGCGGAACGCCTGCACGTTGCCGGGGACCCACTCGGCGTACGACTCGAGCGCGGCCGTCGCCGCTGCCTGGACCGCGAGAAACGCGCCCGTGTCAACGAACGTCTTGACCCGGGCCAGCGCGCCGACGATCTCCGCGTTCCCCGCCGCCCAACCGATGCGCCACCCGGTCATGTTGTACGTCTTCGAGAACGAGTGGAACTCGATGGCGACGTCGGCCGCCCCCTCGATCTCGAGGATGCTCGGCGGCCGGTAGCCGTCGAACGCAAGCTCGCTGTACGCGTTGTCCGACACGAGCACCGCGTCCCGCTCCCGGCACCAGCGCACCGCCTCCTCGAGGTAATACCGTGGAGCGATCGCGGCCGTTGGATTGTTCGGGTAGTTCAGGTAGAGGATCTTCGTCCGCCGCGCCACCTCCTCCGGGATCGCGTCGAGCGGGATCAGGAAGTCGTTTTCCGGTCGGAGCGGCACGATGTACGGCTCGCCGCCGGCGAGCAGCGTCCCGCCGAGGTAGCACTGGTAGCCGGGATCCGGGACCACCGTCGCGTCGCCCGGGCCGACGAACGCGAAGGCGAGGTGCGCGATCCCCTCCTTCGAGCCGATCAGCGGCAGGATCTCCTTGTAGGGATCGAGGCGGACCCCGAAGCGCGTCCCCATCCAGGCCGCCACCGCCTCGCGGAAGGCCGGCAGGCCGAGGTTGAACGGGTACCGGCTGAGGCTCGTGTCCGCCGTCGCCTGCCGGAGCGCCGCGAGCGCCGCCGGCGGCGGCGCCAGATCCGCGTCGCCCGCGCCGAGATCGATGACGTCCACGCCCTCCGCGCGCAGCCGACGCTTGATCTCCGGCACGTCGGCGAGCGGGTACGGCGGAAAGCTGCGGAAGCGCTCGGCGAGCTGCGGCATATCCATCACCCTCCCGGGGCGATCACGGGGTTCGAGATCCGGCCGAGCCCCACGAGCTCGACCTCCACGATGTCGTTCGGGGCCAGCGGGCCCACGCCCTCCGGCGTGCCCGTCGCGATCACGTCGCCCGGCTCGAGCGTCATGATCCGGCTGATGTACGAGACGAGGTACGGGATCCCGAACACCATCTCGCTCGCCCGCCCCCGCTGCCGCACCTCACCGTTCACGCGGCAGACCACCTCGATCGCCGTCCAGTCCAGCCCCTCCTTCGGCACGACCGCGCCAAGCGGGCAGAACGTATCGAACCCCTTCGCCCGCGTCCATTGCCCGTCCGTGCGCTGGAGGTCGCGCGCGGTGACGTCGTTCAGCGGCGCGAAGCCCGCCACGTAGTCCAGCGCCTCCGCCTCCGTCACGCGCCGCGCGCGCCGCCCGATGACGACGCCGATCTCGCCCTCGTGCTCGACCCGCTGCGAGTCCGGCGGCAGCACGATCGCCTCGCCCGCGCCGATGACCGACGACGGCGGCTTCAGGAACAGCAGCGGTCGCTCGGGAACGTCGTTGCCCAGCTCCCGCGCGTGCGCCGCATAGTTGCGGCCCACGCATACGATCTTGCTCGGTCCGGGAATGGTGCCCTCTCCAGGTGTGGGGTGAGTCCGGCGAAGTCTACCGCCGCGCCGCGGCGATCGCCAGACGGCCCGCCGGCGCGGCGGCGCGCCCGCGCCCCGCCCGGACGGCCCCCCGCCCGCCCCCCCCCCCCCCC
>JADGGV010000716.1 GCA_019689775.1 Gemmatimonadota bacterium | reverse complement strand
CGACGACAATGCACTGGCCGAGACGATCATCGGCCTCTTCAAGGCGGAGGTGATTCACCGTCGGGGTCCCTGGCGGAACTTCGAGGACGTCGAGTTTGCAACGCTGAACTGGGTGTGGTGGTTCAACCACCACCGCCTTCTCGAGCCCCTCGGCTACGTTCCACCGGTGGAGTTCGAGAAGGCGTACTACAGCCGCGTTGCCGATCAGAGCGAAATGGCAGCACTCAAGTAAACCAGTCTCCGGAAAACTCGGGGCGGTTCAATGGACCAGGGCTGACGCACTGCCACCGGAGGCGCGATACGCGGGGTGGGGCACTCGATCGCGGGGGTTGAGAGCGAGCTTCGGCGGACCCGCCGCCGGAAGAGCCAGCCGATTGAGGTGAGCGGCCGGCGATCCCCGAGGCGTTCGACCCGGGACAACGGGTGGCGTAACGATTCGTTCCAGCGGGGTCGCATCGAAGTGGCCGAGGTTCAGGTCCTTGGCCGGTCTCTCTCCGTGCGCGTGCTATGCTCCACGCGGCACGGCGGTTGCCGATCGCCGAGTGCACCGAATCTCCCCGGGTCGAGATCTGGAGCCGATCGATGGCGACTCTCCACCAGGAGGTGGACGCGACGAGGGTGGGCGAGCGCGCCGCGGCGACCGACCGCCACGCGGGGGATGAAAGTGATTGGCTGCGGGTCCGCGACGTCGTTCCCCTGGTCATCCTCGTCGCCGCGTTTGCCGTCTGCCGGTGGCTGATCGCGGGCCCGCTCGTGCTCTTCGTGCCGCTGCTGGTGATGGTCGGATTCGTCGGCGCGCGGCTCGCGCTCGTCGGCGGGCTGTTTCTGGCCGCGCACCACGTCTGGCCATCCCGCCGGCCGCGGGGGATCCGGCTGCTCGATTGGCGGTTTTGGCGGCCATTCGTCGCGCTCCTTCCGCGGTGCGCGGCGAGCGCCGTGGTGCTGGTGGCGCTATGCGTGGGCGTGCAGATCGTGTTTCTGAACTGGAAGACCGACCTGGGTCTCACGGTGCCGTTCCGCTGGGATTCGGCTCTCGCGGCACTGGACGCGCGCCTGCATTTCGGCGTGCAGCCGTGGCGGCTGCTCTGGCCGGTCTTCGGGCATCCGTCCACGCACCGCGCGCTGGAGGTCCTGTACGGGCCGGCGTGGTATTCGCTCGTGTACCTCGGCGCGCCGCTCTGGGCGGGGATGGCGCGAGGCGGCGCGCTCCAGCGGAGGTTTCTCTGGGCGTACGCGCTGCTCTGGATCGTCGCCGGAACCATCCTGGCGCGTGTGTTCTCGTCGGCGGGTCCGATCTACTACGCCCATGTGACCGGCGACCCGGCTCCATACGGCGCGCTGGTGGGCTGGATGGAGGCGCTTCCGCCGCACGCATTCGCCGTCCGGGACATCGCGGCTTCGCTCTGGACGGCCCTCGCGGGTCGGGAGCCGGTGCGGATCGGGATTTCGGCGATGCCCTCGCTGCACGTCGCCTCGGCGACGCTGACCGCTTTATGGGCATGCAGGGTGAACCGGGCGCTCGGGGTGCTCTACGTCGCCTTCGCGGTCGTGATCGCGGTGGGGTCGGTGGCGCTCGCCTGGCACTACGCGGTCGATGCGTACGCCGGCGCCGCGCTGGGTGCGTTGGCGTGGTGGGCGGGCGGCTACATCGTCCGGTGGGGGGC
>JADGGV010000715.1 GCA_019689775.1 Gemmatimonadota bacterium | reverse complement strand
TTGACGCGAGCGTCATGAGCAGCGCCGACGTCGCCGCACGACGCGGTCCCGACATTCCGTCGGCCGCGACCCCGTCCGCCCCCCGCTGGGGGCTGCTCCTCGCCGTGAGCGTGGTCGTGTCGCTTGCGGTGGTGGCGCCGTTCATCCCGTACGCATCGGACATCGCCTGGCAGGCGTTCGTGGCGGACCGGCTGCTGGCGGGTGAGCGCCTGTACGTGGACATCCTCGCGGGCGACGTGCATCCGCCGCTCTACACGTGGATCACGACGCTCGTCGCCGCGGTGGGGCACGGCGTGCACGTGCCGACGCCGCCGCTGCTGCTGGCGCTGACCGCGCTGGCGGCGCTCGCCTCGAGCTGGCTGAGCCACCGGTGGGCCGGGGAGGGCGACGCGCTGGCGCTGCTCGCGTTCGGGTTCGCGACGCTCGCGCCGTTCGCGGGCTACTTCGCGGGCGGGGAGCACTGGACGGCGGTCGCGCTCCTCCCGCACCTCGTGGCGACGGCGCGGGCCGCCGCCGGCCGGCCGCTGCCGCGGCGGCGCGCGGCCGCGGCAGCGGCCGTGGCGGCGCTGGGGATCGCGCTCAAGCCGAACTTCCTCCTCGTCTGGCTCGCCACCGAGGGCTACCTCGCCCGGCGCCGCGGCGGGTGGCGGTCGCTGCTGCGGCCGGAGAACCGGCTGATGGTCGCGCTGTGGCTGCTGTACGCCGCGGCGACCGCCTGGATCGCGCCGGAGTACTACACGACCGCGCTCTGGGCGGTCGACCTGTACCGCGACTTCGCGGCGCGCCCGCTCGCGGCGCTGCTCACGAGCAAGGCGACGTTCTTCGTGCTGGCGTGCGCGCTCGGCGTGCTCGCGCTCGGGTGCCGGCGCGAGCGCAACGACCTCGCGCGCGTCCTGCTCCTGGCGGCGCTGGCGATGTGGGCCGCCGCCGTCTCGCAGAGGAAGGGGTGGACGTACCACTGGCTGCCGGCGACCGGGCTGGCCGCGGCGGCGCTGCTCGTCTCGGTCCCCGCGCGGGCGCGTCGGTGGGTCGTCGGGCCGGCCTCGGCGCTCGCGCTCGGCTGGTTCGCGCTGAACGTGTACCGGCTCGAGCTGACGCTGCGCATGGGCGAGGCGTTGCTGCCGGCGATGCGGGAGGTCGTCGAGCGGCTGGCGCCGCGCCAGCCGATCCTCGTGCTGAGCGACGAGCTCGTCGTCGGCTTTCCGCTCGTGAACCTGACGGGTGCGGAGTGGTCGTCGCCGTTCGGGCACATCTGGATGGCCGGGCCGCTCCACAGGGAGGAGCGGCGCGCCGGCGTGCCCTACCACTACCGCGGTCCCGACGAGTGGACCCCCGTCGAGCGCACGATCTTCGACGGCCTCTGGCGCGGCATCCAGCGCCGGCCGCCCGCGCTCGTCATCCTCGATCTCGCCCGCGCGAACGGCTTCGACCTCGTCGCGTTCTTCACCGCCGACCCCCGCATCCGCCGCCTCCTCGACGACTTCCGCCCGGCGGCGCAGATCGGCCGCTATCTCGTGCTCCGGCGCGCGGCGTCGGGCGGCTGACGCCGCGCCTCCGTCCGACCTCGACGCCGGCCGCGGCAAGAGAGGGCCGGGCGCTGCGGCGCCCGGGACGGCGTGACGCGCGGCGCGGCGCGGGGTGTGCGTCGCGCGGGGGCGCGGGTTGGGGG
>JADGGV010000063.1 GCA_019689775.1 Gemmatimonadota bacterium | reverse complement strand
TGGCGATGACGTCGAGTCTCGTTGGCTCGGAGTTGTGTTTAAGAGACAGGGCGGACGCTCGAGTGGTTCCTGCGGGAGGCGTATGCGGGCCCGGCGTGGCACGGTCCGTCGGTGTGGAGGGCGCTGGCGGGGGTGACGGCGGAGGTGGCGGCGTGGCGGCCGGGATCGGGGCGGAACACGATCTGGGAGCTGACGTTGCACCTGGCGTACACGCGGCACCGGCTGCTCGGGCGGGTCGGGGAGGCGGCGGGGCGCTTTCCGCGGCGGCTGGCGCGGCCGTGGTGGCCGCGGATGCCGGAGCGGCCGACGGCGGCGGCGTGGCGGGAGGACCGGGCGCTGCTGGAGGGGTTGCAGGAGCGGCTGCTGGAGGCGGTGGCGCGGGTCCCGGCCGAGCGGCTCGCGACGCGGCGCGCGCGGCAGCGGCGCACGATCGCGCACGAGCTGCTCGGCGTGGCGCTGCACGACACCTACCACGCGGGTCAGATCCGGCTGCTGGTGCGGCTGCGGGAGCGGGCGGCGGCGGACGCCCCCGCCCTCACCCCGTGATCCTTGCGTCCGCCGTCGGCAGGTTGTCGAGGAACTGGATGATACGCGGCTGCCAGGGCGGTCCGGCGCCGATCGGGTCGCGGTAGGGGCGCAGCACGAACGGGCGCTCGGTGCGGAGCGGCTCGGCCTCGTCGGAGGCGGGCTCGATGGTGATGACCATGCTCCAGACGGCGTTGCCCTGGGCGTCGACGGAGTCGAGCTGGATCGGGAGCGTGACGCCGGGCGGGAGCGGGAGGCCGAAGGGGTTGGAGGTCCACTCGTCGCCCGGGACGTCCTCGACGCCGCCGTTGCGGAAGTCGTCGTCGCCGGAGAAGGGGCCGGAGCCGGTGTTGTCGCGCGAGGTCAGGAGCTGCTCCTGGTCGGGGCGGAACTTGCCGAACGAGATCCAGATGGCGTCGGGCGTGCCCCAGCGGTGGACGATCCAACCCTCGTAGATCCACCCCCGCTGGAGCGGCGTGAGGTGGACCTCGCGCCGGTGGTGCGGGTTGTTCTCGGGGTCGATGCGGAAGAACCAGAGGCCGGAGTTCTCCTCGGACGGGTAGCCCTCGCGGAAGTTGTTGCTGGTCGTGAAGAGCGAGTGCGCGCCGGGCTCCCGGACGAGCGGGAGGCCGGCGGCGGTGACGCTCCCCTCGATGCGGAGCGTGGCGCGGCCGTCCTTGAGCGTGCCGCTCATGAGTTCCTGGGGCGACGGCGCGGCCGCGGCGTCGCCGGGCGGCTGGACGGTGATCGCGATGCGCCGGATCTCGATCTGTGGCAGCGGCAGGCGGACGCGGCCGTCGGCGGGGAGATCGAACGTGCCGAGCGGGTGCGGCGTGCCGGCCGGGTCGTACGCCCAGGCGGCGTAGGTGCCGTCGCGCTCCGGGTCGAGCGGCGCCAGGTCGTGGAACTGGAGCTCGAGGGTGGAGCCGGGCCCGGGGATGCGGGCGTCCTCGCCGCAGCCGAGCGGCGCGGCGGCGAGGAGCGCGGCGAGGAGGGCGCGCGCGGCGCGGCGGGCGGCGCTCATCGGGGCACCTCGAGGCCGCTCGGCACGCGCGCCGGCGGCTGGAAGAGCGGCTGCTTGATCGTGATCGTGTCGGAGAGCGCGCGCAGGAAGGCCACCAACTGCCTCACCTCCAGATCGGTGAGCCCGAGCGGGCGGACGGCCGGATCGAGCTCGGCGTCGGGGATGCGCGGGTGCTCGCTCACCCCACGGTTCTTGAAGCGGACGACGTCCTCGAGCGTGGCGGCGACGCCGTCGTGGAAGTACGGCGCGGTCTCGGCGACCTGGCGCAGCGGTGCGGTGCGGAACGTGTAGGGGCGGTCGCCATTCTCGCCGTGGCCGAGGTCGTCGCCGGGGGTGCTGTCGCGGCCGATGCCCTCCTGGCGCACGCCGATGACGTGGACGGCGAAGTCGCTCAGCTCCGGGCCGCGGTGGCAGGCGACGCAGCGCGCCTTGCCGATGAAGAGCGCGAGGCCGGCCTTCTGCTCGGCGTCGAGCGCGTCGGCGTCGCCGCGGAGGAAGCGGTCGAGCGGCGCCTGCGGCGTAATCAGCTCGCGGAGGTACGCCGCGAGCGCGCGGCGCAGCGTGATGTAGGTGACGAGGCGCTCGACGTCGCCGCGCGCCGCGGCGGCCTCGTCCGGGAACGCGGCGCGGAAGCGCTCGACGTACTCGGGGATGCGGCGCAGCCGGGCGACGACGCTGTCGATGGCGACGGCCTTCGGGTAGCTCTCGCCGCGCAGCTCGTTGTCGGCGGCGATCGGGTTGAGCACCTGCGCCTCGAGGCCGAACGCGCCGCCGCCCCAGAACATCATCCCGTTCTGCGTCGGCTCGGGCGAGCCGCTGCCGTGGAGGCCGACGTTGAAGACGGTCGGGCTGTTGCGGGGCATCGGCCGGGGCCGCATCGGGTCGGCCGAGGCGCGGTCCGGGCCGAGCCCGGCGGCGCCGGTGCCGAGCGGGAACTGGCGGCCGTCGCCGAACGCCAGGCGCGGCAGGTGGCAGGTGCTGCACGCGGCGTCGCGGGCGCCGGAGAGGATCGGATCGAAGAAGAGGAGGTGGCCGAGCTCCGCCTTCTCGGGCGAGCCGGGGTTGTCGGCCGGGTAGACGGGCGGCCGTTCCGGGATCGGCGCGAGCCCGGCGGCCAGCGCCCGCGCGCGCAGCGAGTCCGGCGCGGGCGTGGCGGTCGGCGGCGCCGCATCGTCGCCGCAGGCGCCGAGGAGCAGCGCCGCGGCCGCGGAGAGCATCGCCAGGCGACGTCGCATTCAGCCACCTCCGTCGAAGTCGAGGCGCAGGAGCTGGCCGGTCTTGACGCGGCCGGCCTGGAACGGCGTCGGGTAGCCGCACGGCGGCGCGGCCTCGAGGTAGACGGCGTAGGCGCCGGCCGCGAGGTCGGGCGAGCCGTAGCGCCCCTGCTCGGTGGTGACGACGGTCGTGTCGACGGCCCCGCCGACGACGCGCACGCGCGCGCCGGCGACGGGCGCGCCGCGGCAGGTGACGAAACCCGTGACCCGCGCGGGCACGATCCCTTCCCCGCCGAAGTAGACGTGGATCGACTCCGTCGACCGGGTCACGGCCTGCGAGCGTGGCTCGAACGAGGTGAAGAGCGGGTCCTCGCCGGTCAGTTCGAGCCCGGTGAGGTGGACGGTGTAGGCGCCGGGCGGGACGCGGTCGAACGCGAAGTGGCCGGCCTCGTCCGTCGGCGTCGCCTGGAGCACGCGGCCGCCCTGGATCAGGGCGACGATCGCGTTGGCGACGGGCGCGCCGGTCTTCACCAGCGCGACCGTGCCGGTCACGTCCCCGTCGCGCGCGCCGCCGTCCGGGCCGGTGGGCGGCCGGTCGTCCCCGCAGGCGCCCACGAGGATCGCGAGCGCGGCCACCCCCACCAACGCGCGCCGGTGGGGGTGGCCGATCGGCGTCAGCCGTGCACGCCGCATGGTCGGCGCGGGCGCATCACCCGCCCAGGTTCGGGTTCGAGTGCATCTCCTCGTCGCTGATCGGCACGCACGTGGCGCGGCCCTGGAGGAAGTTGTTCTTCTCCGGCCCGCTCGCCGCGAACCAGCGGCGCAGATCGCCGAAGCGGCGCGCCTCCAGCCACGTGACCGCGCCGCGTTCCTTCTGGAGCAGCGGCCACGCCTCCTCCAGGGTCGCGGCGCTCGCCGGCGCGAGGCCGTACGCGGTGCGCTCCTGGTTGATCAGCTCGACCGCGCCCGGGACGTCGCCCTTGCGGAGCGCCGCCTCGGCCCGGATCAGCAGCATCTCCGTGCCCTTGGCGAGCGGGATCTCCGCGTCCAGCCCCTTGTACTTCATCTGGCGGAAGAACGGCGTCTTGCCGTCCTGCCCGGTCTGGATCTTCCCCGCCGACGTCTTGACCGTGTCCCACGGCACGCGCGGGTCCTTGTTCGAGTTTTGCGCCCACTGCGTGTTGTAGACGGTGTACTCGCGCCGCGTCTGCGTCTCGTACGCCAGCGTGTTGTTCTCCCGCTCCGTGTTCGTCGAGAAGATGGCGTCGAAGTGGTAGCTCGTCGGCACGAGCGCGGCGTCCTGCGCCGCGCCGTCCCAGTTGCCGAGGTCAGCGCGCACCTGCGCGCGGCCGGCGAGCGCGGCGTTCGCGAGCGCCGTGTTGCCCTGCGCCTGCGCCAGCCGGAGCGCCTCGGTGAAGTACGCCTCGGCGCGCGTGAAGTGCTCGGTGTACGGCTGCTTCGGGCCGCCGTCGATGACGGCGTCGCAGACGTTCTCACCGAGCAGGCGGTTGGCGTAGCCGGCGTAGAGGTTCGCGCGGATCGCCAGCGGCGAGCTCTCGAAGCCGGAGCCGAGGACCTCCTTCAGCCGGTCGATGCCGTGCTCGGCGACCCAGCGGGCGCGCTGCATGTCGCCCCAGACGTCGTTGACATTCTCCGGCGGGATCACGCCGCGGTAGAAGTAGCCCTCGGCGGCGTAGTTGCCCGAGTGCGCCAGCTCGTCGGCCAGGACCGACCCGTACCGGGCCATGAGGTCCACGGCGACGGAGAGGTCCGCCGACATCCCGTTGACGAGCGCCGGCATGGCGCCCGCCGTGTTCAGCTCGGCGTCCGGGATCGGCCCGGGGTTCTCGACGCTGAGGTCGCACGCGCCGAGCGCGAGCGCGGCCGCCGCCACGGCGGCCAGACGAGTCGCTTTCATCTGCGTCCCCCACATTAGAAGCTCACCCGCAGCGTCGCCAGGAAGCTCCGGGACGTCGGGAAGTTGTAGTAGTCGCGCCGGGCGAAGGAGTAGTCCCGGACATCGGTGACCTCCGGGTCCGTCCCCGTGTAGTCCGTGATCTTGAACAGGTTGCGCCCCGCGATGGTGAGCGTGGCCGAGCGCGCGCCCGGGATCAGGTTCGCCGGCAGGTCGTAGCTGAGCGAGATGCTGCGCATCTTGAAGAAGTCCGTCGGCTCGACCCAGAACGCGTAGTCGCGGACCGTGCCGTCGGTCGTGCAGCGCGCGCGCTGGAGCGCGGTCACGCCGTTCAGCGCGGACGGGTCGGTCGCCGCGGCCGCCATCTTCTTCTGCACGTCGACGCAGGGGAACCACTCCCCCTTGTTCGCGTTCTGGTAGGCGACGGCGTTCAGCAGGTGCCCGCCGAGCTGCCACTCGCCGAGCGCGTCCAGCGTCAGGCGGCGGAAGAGCGTGATGCTGGTCGACGGCGCGATCGTCTTGGTCGGGAACGCGGAGCCCAGGTACTGGTCATCCTCGATGATCGGATCGGCGATCGCATCCGGATTCATCACCTTCTTGCCGAAGTATCCCGGGACCGGGTACCCCTCCTTCACGTAGGTCCGCGCCAGCGAGCCGAGCGTGATCACCTGCCCGCCGAGGTCGAGCGCCTTGCTGTTGACGGTCGAGAAGTTCACGTGCCCGGACCACTCGAGGTTCGGCCGGCGCAGGAACTGGAGGTCGAGCCGCGCCTCGATGCCCGTGTTCTGGAGCTGGCCCACGTTCTCGAGCTGGTTCGTCAGGAACCCCTCGGACGGCGGGTAGGACACCGCGATCAGCGCATCGAACGTGTGCTGCTTGTAGTACGTGAAGTCGAGGCCGACGCGCCCGCCGAACGCGCTCGCCTCGAAGCCGACCTCGGTCTCGCGCGTGCGCTCCGGGCCGAGGTCCGGGTTGCCGAGCTGCCCGGGGGTGAACGCCGGCTGCCCATCCTCACCGGCGATCGGCGACCAGGTGCGCACCGCGTCGAACGCGCCCGGCGCCTTGCCGGACTCGCCGACCGCGCCGCGCAGCTTGAACGTCTCGACCGTGCTCTTCGGCCACCAGTCGTAGTCCGACAGCACGTACGACGCGCTCAGCTTCGGGTACGGCTGGAGCCCGAAGCTCTCGCCGAACGCGCTGTTGCCGTCCACGCGCAGCCCCGCGGTGATGAACAGCCGGTCCTTCCACGCGATCTGCTCCTGCCCGAAGAAGCCCGCGTTGATGACGCGCGTCCGGTCGTCGTCCGTCACGTCGCGCAGCGCCGCCGAGATCAGCGTCGGCTTGCCGGGGCCCGAGAAGTTCGTCGCCGTGACCGCCGTGTTGTTCAGCCGGCTGTCGAAGAGCTGCCCGCCCGCCGACGTCGTCGACACCCAGTCGCGGCCGAAGTCCAGTCGGTACGAGCTGGCCAGGTCCACCGTGATCAGCGTGCGCCGCCAGCCGTTCCAGTACATCTGCCCGGACGGCAGGCGCAGGAAGCCGAACGGCAGCACCGTCGTGATGTCCGCCTGGTTGTAGTCGTACCCGACGCTCAGCTTGTTGCGGAACCGGTCGCTCGGCAGGTAGTCGACCGTGAAGCCGGTGATGAAGTGGTCCGTGATCGTGTTGCTCTGCGACTTGAAGATCTCGGCGTTGTTCACGCACACGACGTCCGGGTCGCTACAGCCGGAGCCCTTGAAGTTGCTGTCCGGGCCGCGCGTCACGTTGAGCATCACGCCGCTGGCGTTGTTGCCGTCCGGGATCCACCGCGTGTTGCGCTTGTTGTACGACGAGTTGAGCGCGACCTGAACCGTCTTCGCCGGGTGGAACGAGAAGTTGCCGCGGAAGCCGCCGTCCTTCGAGCCGCTCGTCGGGAGCACGCCCTCCTCGTCGCCGTAGTTGGCGGAGAGGAAGTAGGTCACGTCCGGCGTGCCGCCGCGCACCGAGAGGCCGTACTTCTGGATCGGCCCGTTGCGCAGCCACGAGCCGCTCGCCGGGCAGGTCGGGTCCTCGAAGCGCACGCCGGTGCCGGTCACCAGCCCGTCGCCCCGGCACCGGTTCAGCCACATCCCGGTCTTGTCCTCCTTCGGCCCGATGTGCCCCATGTTGTTGAAGCCGCCCGAGATCTCGGCCGTCCAGGAGGGCGCGCCCGCCATCCCGCGCTTCGTGAAGATCTGGATGACGCCGCCCGACGCCTCCGTGCCGTAGAGCGTCGTCGCCGCCGGCCCCTTGACCACCTCGATCCGGTCGATGTCGTCCGGATCGATGTCGTTCAGCGGCGAGACCGCCTGGCGCGCGTACACGTTCGTCGGCGTCAGCCCGTTGTAGATCCGCACGCCGTCCACGTAGATGATCGGGTTGTTCCCCTGCGTCACGCTGTTGTTGCCGCGCAGGCGGATCGTCCCGCCGGCGCCCGGCTGGCCCGAGTTCGACAGGACGTTCACGCCCGTCGCCCGACCCGCCAGGATGTCCTGCGCATTGCGCACGGGCGCCCGCTGGATCTCCTGCGCGTTGATCGCCGACACGCTGTTGCCGATCTCGCGCTTGCGCGTCTCACCCGTCGCGGTGACCACCACCTCGTTCAGCGCGACCGCCGTCTCCTCCAGCTCGAAGTCCGCCGTCGCCGTGGCGCCCGCCGCGACCTGCACCGTGCGCTCCGCCTGCGCGTACCCGAGCATCTGCACCCGCAGCGTCACCGAACCGGCCGGCACCCGGTCGAGCGCGTACCGGCCGGCGCCGTCCGTCAGCGCGCCGATCCCGGTCCCGGGAACGAAGACCTGCGCACCCGCCAGCGGCCGCTGGGTGCCGGGAACTCGCACCACACCCTGCACGCGGCCCGTAGCCTGCTGCGCCGCGGCCGGGCTCCCGGCCGCGAGGAGGCATAGCAACGCCGCGACCGTCGCGCGCGCGGCCGGACTCCGGGGGAATCGCATCCCTTCCTCCTGCATCGGTGTCGTTCGTAAGTGGGGCGACCCGCGCCCGTGGGACAAACCGGTTCCAGGCGCACGCGCACGAAGAACGGGGAGGTCCGGACGGAGACCGGCCAACCGTACGCCTGGCCGCCGCTGTCGGAGCCGACCCCGCGGAACCCTCAGCAGTGCGCGTGAACCGTAGGGGGGTTGTGTCGCGGCAGTGTAGCCGGCGGCCGCGGGGGTGTCAAGCGCCCGCGCGCACTTTGGCACACAGACCCGAAACCGCCCCCCGCATACTGAACGCGCGATCGGCTCCGGAACGCACAGCGCGCCGGCGGCGGGACGCTACGGCGGCCGGTTGGCGCGGCTCCCCACGGCGAACGGCGAGGGGCGCGGCCGCGGATGGCGCACGGCGCCGCGGCGGGCCGCGGCTGGTCCGCGCCGCCGCCGTCCGGGCGCGGCGGCGGGGGTCGGAACGTGCGTAGCCGGGCGGGACGCCACCGAACGAGGGACGGGCCGATGGCTCGAGCGGTGCGGCGCGCCCGTGCGGGACGAGGCTCGCGCGGCGGCGCCGCCGGCGCACGCCCGGAGGCGTGATGGCTGGAGAACCTGATTCGCCCCGTACATCGGCGATGCGACCGGACCGGCGCGGCGCGCGCGGCGGTGCGGGCCGCCGCGCGGCGCGTCCGGGGCCGCGGCGCCGGGTGCGGACGACGGTGGCTTCGGGGGCGTGGGCGGCGGCGCTGGCCGCGGGTGCGGAGATGGGATTCGTCGCCTGCGAGCGGATGCCGGCCTCGACGCTGAGCATGGCGGGCGTGCCGGGCGCGGCGCAGACACGACTCGGCTGGGTCGTGCTCGGGGTGTCCGCGGTGGTCGTCGTGGTCGTGACGGTGCTGGTCCTCGTGGCGGCGCTGCGCCGACGCGGCGAGCCGGTGCTGATCATGCCGGCGCGGACGGGGCTGCGCTGGGTCGTGATCGGGGGGATCGTCGTGCCCGCGGTCGTGCTCACGGTGCTGTTCGTGTCGACGACGTTGACGCTGGCGCAGGTGACGCCGCCGCCGCGCGGCGCGCCGACGATCGAGATCACGGCGCGGCGGTGGTGGTGGGAGGTGCAGTACCCCGGGAGCGCGCCGGCGGCGGCGGTGACGACGGCGAACGAGGTTCACGTGCCGGTCGGGCGAGCGGTGCGGCTGGTGCTCGCGAGCGGCGACATCATCCACTCCTTCTGGGTGCCGCGGCTGGCCGGGAAGACGGACATGATCCCGGGCCAGCGCAACATCGCGTGGCTCGCGGCGCGCGAGCCGGGCGTCTACTACGGCCGGTGCGGCGAGTACTGCGGCGCGCAGCACGCGAAGATGCAGCTCCGGCTGGTCGCGGAGCCGCCGGCGCAGTTCGAGCGCTGGCTGGCGGCGCAGCGGCAGCCGGCGGCGGGGGTGCTGCCGGCGGCGGCGGACTCGGGCCGGCAGGTGTTCCTGCGCGTCGGCTGCGCGAGCTGCCACACGATCCGCGGCACGCCGGCGCGCGGCGCGGTCGGGCCGGACCTGACGCACCTGATGTCGCGGCGCACGATCGCGGGCGGGACGCTGCCGAACACGCCCGGCGCCCTGGCGGCCTGGGTGGCGAATGCCCAGGCGGTCAAGCCGGGCGCGCTCATGCCGGCGATGCCGCTGCCGGCGGCCGAGCTGCGGGTGCTGCTCACCTACCTGGGGACGTTGCGTTGACGCGGGAGGCGCGCGTGGCGGAGGTGCAGTCGGTCGAGACGGCGCCGGCGGAGCGGCTGGAGCGGATCTGGGGGACGGAGCCGGGGCTGTTCGGCATCCTCGGCACGGTGGACCACAAGACGATCGGGAAGCGCTACCTGGTCACGGCGCTCGCGTTCCTGCTGATCGGCGGCGTCGAGGCGATGGCGATGCGCGCGCAGCTCGCGGGCCCCGACCTGGCGCTGCTCTCGCCGGAGGAGTACGACCAGCTCTTCTCGCTGCACGGCACGACCATGATCTTCTGGTACGCGCTGCCGATCCTCTCCGGCTTCAGCAACTACATCTGGCCGCTGCTGATCGGCTCGCGCGACATGGCGTACCCGCGCGTGAACGCGCTCTCGTACTGGCTGTTCCTGGCCTCCGGCATCTTCCTCTACACGAGCCCGTTCCTCGGGCAGGCGCCGAACGCCGGCTGGTTCGCCTACGCGCCGTACACGCTGCGCCAGTACAATCCCGGGCTCAACATGGACTTCTACGCGCTCGCGCTGATCTTCCTGACCGTCTCCACGACCGTCGGCGCGATCAACTTCATCGGTACGGTCATGAAGATGCGCGCGCCCGGGATGTCGCTGAACCGGATGCCGATCTTCATGTACGGCACCATGACGGCATCCTTCGCGTCGATCTTCGCGCTCCCCTCGCTCTCCGTCGCGCTCGTCTTCCTCTACCTCGAGCGACGCTTCGGCTTCCCGTTCTACGACCCGGCCGGCGGCGGCCACCCGCTGCTCTGGCAGCACCTGTTCTGGATCTTCGGCCACCCCTGGGTCTACATCATCGTGCTCCCGGCCATGGGGATCGTCTCCGAGGTGATCCCGACGTTCGCCCGGCGCCCGCTCGTCGGCTACACGCTCGTCGCCATGGCCACCGTGGCGACGGGGATCATCGGCTTCGGCGTCTGGGTGCACCACATGTTCGCGACCGGGCTGCCGCCGCTGTCGCTGTCGTTCTTCTCCGGCGCCAGCCTGCTGATCGTGATCCCGAGCGGCATCGCCGTCTTCGCGTGGATCGCCACGATCTGGACCGGGCGCCCCGTCTTCCGCACGCCGATGCTATTCGCGACCGGCTTCATCGTGCTGTTCGTGATCGGCGGCGTCTCCGGCGTGGTCACGGCGGCCGTCCCCTACGACTGGCAGGTCACGGACACCTACTTCGTCGTCGCGCACCTGCACTACGTGCTGATCGGGATCAACCTGTTCGGCGTGATGGCGGGCTTCTACTACTGGTTCCCGAAGATGACCGGCCGGCTCCTCGACGAGCGGCTCGGGAAGTGGAACTTCTGGGTGATGTTCGTCGGCTTCAACCTCGGCTTCTTCCCGATGCACATCGCCGGGCTGCTCGGGATGCCGCGCCGCGTCTACACCTACCCGGCCGGGCTCGGCTGGGATGGGCTCAATCTGCTGACCACCATCGGCTCCTACCTCTTCGCGCTCGGCATTCTGCTCTTCCTGATCAATGTCGCGCGCAGCCGCCGGCACGGCGAGAGCGCCGGGCCGAACCCGTGGGACGGCGGCACGCTCGAGTGGGCGACGCCGTCGCCGCCGCCGCCGTACAACTTCGCGGTCATCCCGACCGTGCGGAGCGGCTACCCGCTGTGGGAGGACCGGCTCGGGCGGCTGCGCGGGGCGGCGGCCGCGCGCAGCGTGGTCACGCGCGGCCCCGTCCTCGACCAGGGGCGGGAGACGGTCGACACCTCGGCGCTGGACGCTGATCCCGTCGCCGTGCTGCGCATGCCCCAAGACTCGCTCTGGCCGTTCCTCCTCGCCGTCGCGACGAGCGTCGCCTTCTACGGCGCCGTCTTCGGCGCCTGGTGGCTCGCCGGGCTCGGCGCCCTCGGGATCGTGGCCACGATCCTCGGCTGGCTCTGGCCGCGCAGCCTGGAAGGAGGCGCCGTCGCATGAGCACGACCACGTTCCCGGCCGCCACGCTCTCGCTCGGCAACCGCTTCGACCGCAGCCCCGGCTGGTGGGCGATGGTCTGGACGATCGTCACCGAGGCGTCGCTCTTCGCGTACCTGCTCTTCTCGTACTTCTACCTCGCGTCGCAGGCGCGGGCGCCCTGGCCGCCGCGCGGGCCGCTCTCGCTCGAGCTGGCGCTCCCGAACACCGTGCTCCTCATCCTGAGCAGCGTGGCGGTGATCTGGGCCGAGCGCGGCATCCGCCGCGGCGACCAGCGTCGCCTCCGCATCGGCCTGCTCGTCGGCTTCCTCCTCGGCCTCGCGTTCATCGTCATCCAGGGGATCGAGTGGTCCGACCAGCCGTTCGGGCCGCGCAGCAACGCCTACGGCGCGCTGTTCTTCACGATCACCGGCTTCCACGGCGCGCACGTGATCGTCGGCCTGCTCATGCTGCTCGCGGTGCAGGTCTGGGCGTGGATGGGCACCTTCACCGAGGAACGCCACCTGGGCGTGACGAACGCGGCCATGTACTGGCACTTCGTCGACGTCGTCTGGCTCTTCGTCTTCACCTCGCTGTACCTGTCGCCCCGCTTCGCGTAGCGCCGCCGGAGGAGGACGAGGATGAGCATGGCCACGGCCGAGCGACGCGGCGGGAGCGCCGCCCTCTGGTTCGGCCTCCTGGGCGCCGCCGCCGCGTGGAGCGTGCAGGAGATCGTCGCGTACGCGATCGTTGCCCACTCCTGCTACCCGCGGATGCAGCCGCTCGCCGTGCCGAGCCTCGTCGGCACCTGGGGCCTCGCGCTGGCCGTCACGCTCGCCGCGCTGCTCGTCGCGCTCGCCTCGCTCGGCACCGCGCTCCGCCTGTGGCGCGCCGCCCGGCCGCTGCCGCACGCCGCCGGCAACGACTGGAGCGCCGAGACCGAGGAGCCCGACGAGGGCGGCGCCGGGCGCTACCTCGCGTTTTCCGGCGTGCTCCTCGGCGCGATCTTCACCGCGCTGATCGCCTACAACGCGATCGCGATCGTGCTCGTGCCGGTGTGCGGGTGGTAAGCCGGGGACTACGGGCGGGAACTGCGGGCGGGAACTGCG
>JADGGV010000062.1 GCA_019689775.1 Gemmatimonadota bacterium | reverse complement strand
AAGATAGGTATCCTGTCGGGTGGGCCGATGGGGGTCACCGCGCCCGTCGACACGGGCCGTGAAGTACTTGATCGTCCTCACGTCGTTTCGGTTGGGATTCAGCAGGTGAGAACACAGGGCGCGGAAGCTGAGCCACTTGCACCGAGTACCTTTGACGCAGCCGTAGTAGAAGTTGAAGCCGTCGACGTAGACGTTGGTCCGGAGTGGCGGCATGGCCGAGAGGGAAGGGGCAGAAAAGCAGAGGCCGGCCATCCGGCCGGCCTCGCACCCATCCCCCGAAGGGGAAGGGGGGGTGATCCTCGGCGCGGAATATAACCCCAATCCGAGGGAAGTCAAGGGCAAGGGCCTTGCCCCCGGCATGCCACTCGTCTGGAGGTTGCAACATGCGAGCCGCCGCGGCCATTCGTTGTGAGGCCGCCCGAATTCACGGCCCCCAGCCGATCCGGGGGCATGCGCACCTGCACAGGCATCCCTCGGGTGAGCGCGCTAAGGTCCCGGTGGACCAGAGCGTTGATGAGCGCCTCGCGGAGCGCCGTCTCCGGATACTCCCGGAGGTCCTCGTGGAAGAGCCTCCGCACGATCGCGCGCCGCTTCGTGTTCCGCTGCAACGCATTCAGCACCGGCTCGAGCAGGCGGGGGATGGGGCCGTCGAACCGTCCCAGGTCCAGGAAGCGCTCCCCGCAGGGCCCCGGCTCGCCCAGGTTCGGATCCGGCGCGCTTGGCCTCCACGTGGACCAGATCGGCCCGGAACCCCCGTAGACTCCGGGTCAGTGCCGCAGGTTGGCCGTGCTCATTCGTTGGGCTCGGGAGGGTTCGTGGCGGTCAGCGAGCTTAGTCATCAGCGTCGTCACGACGAAGCTGATAACGAAGGCCAGCCGTGGTACGAACGGATGCCTAGTCTCGGACGCTCGCGGGGCCCGCACCGCTCGGCTGCCGCGACGCTCGCCCACGCGTTCACGGCCTGCTTGAGGGCGACGCCGTCGACCGCCGGGAGGACGCTGTAGAGCGCCCTCGCCGTCACCGCCGACAAAGGCGGCCTCCCTCACGGGGTTGAACGAGCCGTGGCGAAGGTCGTGAACGTGGCGATCCTTCGCAGGAGCGGAACGGCCGGCCGCACGTCAGCCGGTTCGTTCAAGGGCTACAGCGTGTTCGTTCAAGCCGCGGCGGCGGTTCGGGTCGCATCGTTCTCCCGTCCGGCACCGACAGCGGCTCGCGCCGTGACCGGTGCTCGTTCTCGAACCCACCAGACGGAGAAGACGCCATGCGACACGAGCACCGGTCCCACGATCACGGCGACCAGGGCCAGGGCCACCACTGCGCGAACCCCAGCGTCGTGGCCGGATACGAGCGCGCCTACCAGGAGGCCCAGCCGGCGGCCGGCGGGCGCGTCGTCGCTTACGACCTCGAGGCGCGCGAGACCGAGTGGGAGTTCGTGCCGGGGAAGAAGACGCGGGCGTGGGGCTACAACGGCCAGGTGCCCGGGCCGGTTCTCGAGGCGCGCGTGGGCGACGTGCTCGAGGTGCGCCTGAAGAACTCGCTCCCGGAGCCGACCACCATCCACTGGCACGGGCTACGGCTCCCCGCCCCGATGGACGGCACGGAGAACGTGCAGCGGGTGATTGCCCCGGGCGAGACGTTCACGTACCGGTTCTTCCTGCCGGACGCCGGCACCTTCTGGTATCACCCGCACAGCAACGAGACGGCGCAGCTCGAGCGCGGCCTCTACGGCGCGCTGGTGGTGCGAGGGAACGGCGAGCCGGAGCTGGACGCCGAGCGCGTCCTGGTCCTGGACGACGTGAAGCTCGACCGGAAGGGACAGGTCAAGCCGGCGGGCGGGATGATCGAGCGCCACGACGGCCGGCAGGGCGGCACGCTCCTCGTCAACGGCCGCGAGCGGCCGGAGCTGGCGATGGCCGCCGGGCAGACGGAGCGCTGGCGGATCGTGAATTCGTCCAGCGCGCGCTACGTCCGCCTCTCGATCGGCGGCCGGCCGTTCCGGCTCCTGGGGACCGACGGCGGGCTCGTGCCCGCGCCGGTCACGATGACCGAGGTGCTGCTCGCCCCCGCCGATCGCGTGGACATCGCCGTCGGGCCGTTCGCGGAGGGCGAGACGATCGCGGTCGAGGGGCTCCGCTACAACCAGGGGAGCGTCGCGCCGGCCCGGCGGCGCACCTACGCGACGGTCCGCGTCGGGGCTGCCGCGCCCTCGCGGGCGGCGATCCCGGCGACGCTCCGCGAGATCGCGCCGCTGGTGACCGGGCCCGTGGTGCCGACGCGCGAGGTCCGCCTCGGGTTCAAGATGAGCCTGCGCGGCGTCGACTTCACGATCAACCACGAGCAGCACCACCGGGACGAGCCGGTGCGCGTGGGCGAGCTACAGGTGTGGGACATCGTGAACGCGACGAAGATGGACCACCCGTTCCACCTGCACGGCTTCTTCTTCCAGGTGCTCGAGGTGAACGGGGAGGCGCCGGCGTACCTGTCGTGGGAGGACACCATCAACATCCCGCCGGCGGGTCGCGTGCGGATCGCGTGGATGCCGGACGACCGGCCGGGCGAGTGGATGTACCACTGCCACATCCTGGAGCACCACGCGAGCGGGATGATGGCGCACTTCGAGGTCGTGCGGTAGCGCGGGGCACGGCTATCGGGAAGACAGCCTCCGGAACGGGGCCGCCGGTCGTCCCCCGCGGGCGCCGGCCGGCCCCGTTTCGGCGCCGAGCAAGCTCGTGGCGAGCGGCGGCGAGCGCACGGGCTCCGGCGCCACCGAACCGCGCGCGATCACGGGACTGTCGAGCGCGAAGTCGCGCGGTGTCTCGGTGCCCCCGCCGAGGGCGAAGCTCTCGTACGGCCGGTCAAGTCGTTGGGCCGGAGCCCGGCGCGAACGCGGCCGCGTGGTCGAGCGCGAAGTCCCGGAAGGAGCGCGGCGCCCGCCCCGTCACACGCTCCACCGTGTCGGTGACGATGCCGGTTCCGCCGCCCTGCCGCTGGTACTCGGCGAGGGCGAGCTGGGCGCCGATGAGCCAGGCGGGAAGCCCCTCGCGATGCAGGCGGTGCCAGGCGTCGTCCTCCGATTCCGGGACGTAGCGGATCGGCACGCCGAGAACATCCGAGAGGATCTCAGCCACCTCATGCCAGCCGATCGGTGCCGGGCCGGTCAGCGTGTACGACTTCCCCGCGTGCCCCGGCTCGGTGAGCGCCGCCGCGGCGACGGCCGCGATGTCGCGCGTGTCGATCATCGGCACGGCGGCATCCCCCGCCGGGGAGCGGACGACGTGCTCGGAGCGGATGGCGTCCCGCTGCGCGAGCACGTTCTGCATGAACACGTGCGGCCGTAGGATCGTCCAGTCGAGGCCGGAGCGCTTCAGCTCGGTCTCGACGATGAAGTGCCAGAGCCCGATCACCGACTTCGAGTGATCGGACGCGCCCAACGCGGAGACCTTCACCACGTGCCGCACGCCGGCGTCCCTCGCCGCCGCGATCGCGTTCTTCTGCGCGCGAACGAGGTTGTCGACGTTCCCCGTCACGAGGAACAGGCGCTCCGCTCCCGCGAAGCTCGACGCGAGGTCGTCGGCCCGGCCGAGGTCGGCGATCATCCACTCGACGCCCGGAAGCGGCGGACCCTCATGAGGGCGCCGGGAGAGCGCCCGGACGCGCACGCCGGTCGCGGAGAGCAGCCGAAGCAGCTCCCCGCCGGTGTTGCCGGTCGCTCCGGTGACGACGATCATGGGCAGTCCCCCCCGCGCGCTCGGCCGCGCCGCCGATGTCGAATCGCGTCCCTCACGCCGGATCGCGTGCGTGCTGTCCGATCGCTTTCGCCATGTCGGGTCATCCCCGCCGACCCGGCCATGGCGAGAGTGGCCGTCGTCTCGTCATGGCCCGGGGGGCGCCCGCCGGGTCAGTGGTCCCGGGAGTCCTGGTCACGCCAGCCCGCGGCGCGGGCCCTGGCCAGGGCGACGTAGGCGTCCGCAACCTCCGTCTGCGCCTGCGCGAGCTGGTCCTGCGCGGCCAGGAGCGTGCGCTCCGCGTCCAGCACCTGCAAGAAGTCCGCGATGCCGCCCTCGTAGCGCAGCCGGGCCAGGTCGGCGGCGCGCTCGCTGGCCTCGGCGGCCTCGCGCAGATGCTCGAGGCGCGCGCGGGCGGTGCGGTAGCGCACGGCGGTGGTCTCGAGCTCTTCGCGCGCGAGCAGGACCGTCTGCTCGTAGTTTGCCCGGGCCTCGAGCTCCTGGGCCTGGGCGGCGTCGACGCGCGCCTTCACGCGGCCCAGGTCGAACGCCGGCCAGGAGATGACCGGGCCGAACGTGTAGTTGAAGGTACCCGTCCCGCCGAACGCGTCCATGCTGCTGGCGAGGTAACCAGCGCTGCCGGCCAGGCTGAGGCGCGGGAGGTAGTCGGCACGCGCGGCGCCGACGAGATGGCGGCTAGCGGAGAGCCACCCCTCGACGGCCAGCACGTCGGGCCGCGCGCGGATCGCCGCCTCCGGATCGACGGCCGGCACGCTGTCGGGGAACTCGGGCAGCGCGACCTCCGCGGCGAGCTCGGCCTCGAGCTCGCGCGGCGGGCGACCGACCAGGACCGCGATCCGGTGCTGCGCCGCGGCGATGCGCGCCTCGAGCTCGGGGATCGCGGCGAGCGTGAAGTCGAGCTGGGCGCGGGCGCGCTCGACGTCGAACGCGGTGCCCCGCCCGGCATCCAGGCGCGCCTGCGTGAGCTCGAGCGTATGCCGCTGGTTCTCGGCGTTGCGGCGCGCGACCGTGAGCTGCCCCTGCGCGCCGCGCAGCTCGAAGTAGCTGCGAGCGACGTCCGCGGCCACGTCGACCTGCGCGGCCCGCACCTCGTCGCCCGCTGCGTCGAGGAGCGCGTTCCGCGCTCGCAGCCCGCCGCGCAGCCGGCCGAAGAGGTCGAGCTCCCAGGACCCCCGAAGGCCGGAATCCCAGAGGTCCTGGTCCGGCAGCGCGCCGCCGGGCAGGCCAGGCATCGCCGCGCTCGACAAGCGCCGCCGCGTGAAGCCGGCGCTGGCCGTGACGGTGGGCGCGAGCTCGAGCGCCGCCTGCACGCGCGAGGCGCCCGCCTCGTCGAGGCGGGCTGCGGCCGCACGCAGCGCCGGGTTGCCGCGGAGTGCCTGGTCGAGCAGCCGATTCAGCGTCGTGTCGCGGAGCGCCTCCCAGAGCGCGCGGTTCGACGCGGCCGGCGCCGCCGGGCGGGCCGTTTCGGCGGCTCGGGGCGCCTCCACGGCCGCCGGTCCGCCGACCTGCGCGGCGGCCGGGAGGGTCGTGGCCACCAGCAGGGCGGCCGCGACCCCAAGTGAGAACGTTCGGACCTTAGGCATGCGCCAGCTCCTCTATGCGGGTCAGCGGCGCAAGCTGCCGCGCCTCGCGCTCGAGCTCCTCGAGCACGGGGTTCGGCCTGCGCTCCGCCGCGATGAGCGAGTAGAACACCGGCACGACGAACAGCGTGAACACCGTCCCGATGACCATCCCTGTGACCAGCACCGTGCCGATGCTGTTGCGGGCCTCGGAGCCGGGGCCGGTGACGAACACGAGCGGCAGGTGGCCGAAGACGGTCGCGGCCGAGGTCATCAGCACCGGGCGCAGCCGGGTCAGCGCCGCTTCGCGCAACGCGGCGATCTTGGCCACGCCCTGCGCCTGGAGCGCGTTCGCGAACTGCACGATCAGGATGCCGTTCTTCGCGATCAGGCCGACGAGCGTGATCAGCCCGACCTGCGAGTAGATGTTGATCGTGGTGACGCCGAGGAAGCTGAAGACGAGCGCCCCCGATATGGCGAGCGGCACGGAGCCGAGCAGCACGATCAACGGGTCGCGGAAGCTCTGGAACTGCGCCGCGAGCACGAGATAGATCAGCACGACCGCGAACAGCAGGGTGACGGTCAGCGCCTTGCCCTCGCGGCGGATCTGGCGCGACTCCCCGGCGTAGTCCATGAGCACCCGCGGCCCGGCGACGCTGGCCGCGGCGGTCTCGAGCACGCGCAGCCCCTCCTCCTTCGTGACGCCCGGGCGGACGCCGCCGAAGACGCGCACGGCGTTGCGCTGCTGGAAGCGGTTCAGCACCCGCGGGGCGGTGCTCGTCTCGATGTGCGTGAACGTCGACACCGGCACGAGCTGGCCGCCCGGCGTCTTGATCTTGAGGTCGAGCAACGGCGCGAGCGTCGCCCGGTCCGCCTCCCCGATCTGCGGGATGACCTTGTAGCTGCGGTCGAAGTAGTTGAACCGGTTCACGTAGGCGCCGCCGAGGAGGGTGCCGAGCTCCTGGCCGACGCTGGCCAGGTCGAGGCCCAGGTCCGCGACGCGGTCGCGGTCGATCACGACGTGCGCCTCCGGCAGATCGACCTTGAGATCGGTGTCGACGTACAGGAACTTCCCGCTCTGCCAGCCGGCGGCGACCACCTTCCCGACCGTCTCCAGCATCTGCTCGGGCGGCGCATCGCTCTCCAGCACCAGCTCGACGTCGTACTGCCCGGGCGTGGGCAGCGGCGGGTCGAGCCGCGGGAAGACGCGCAGGCCCGGCACCCGCGAGACGGCGGCGTAGACGTCGCCGTACATCTGCTGCGTCGAGCGCGTGCGCTCCTTCCAGTCCTTCGCGACCATGCCGCCGAAGCCGCCCCACGTCCCGGTCAGCGACCACATGAACTTCGCCTCGGGGAAGGCGCGGATGGCCTTGACCACGTCGAGCGATGCCCGGTTCGCGGCGGTGAGCGAGGCGTCGGGCGGCGTCTGCATGAACATCGCGATATGGCTCTGGTCCTCGACGGGAGCCAGCTCCTTGCGCGAGAACGTGTACAGCGGCCACGCCGCCGCCATCACCAGCACCGCCGCGGCCACGATCGCCCAGCGCATCTCGAGCGCACCGTCGAGCAGCCGGGAGTACGTGCGCCGCAGCACGTCGAAGCCGCGGTTGACCAGCGCCGTCAGCCGGCCCTCGCGCCCGTGCTCGTGCACGAAGCGCGAGCTCATGACGGGCGACAGCGTGACCGCGACGAAGCCGGAGACGACGACCGCGGCGGCGAGCGTGATCGCGAACTCGAGGAAGAGCGAGCCGGTCAGTCCGCCCTGGAAGCCGATCGGCGTGTAGACCGCGGCCAGCGTGATCGTCATCGCGATGATCGGCCCGACCAGCTCGCGGGCGCCGATCAGCGCCGCCTGGATCCGCGATCTGCCTTCGCGCACGTGCCGTTCGACGTTCTCGACGACGACGATCGCATCGTCGACGACCAGCCCGACCGCCAGCACGATCGCCAGGATGGTCAGCAGGTTGAGGCTGAAGCCGAACGCGTACATGACGATCCCCGCGCCGACGAGCGACACGGGCATCGCGACGAGCGGCACCACGGCGGTACGCACCGAGCCCATGAAGAGGAACACGACGAGGCCGACGATCAGGATCGTCTCGACGAGCGTCTTCGTGATCTCCTTCAGGGCGTCCTCCATGAACGTCGTCGCGTCGTACGCGAGACGCATGTCGACGTCCTTCGGCAGCGTCGGCCGGAGGCGCTCCATCTCCGCGCGCAGCCGGTGCGCGACGTCGATCTCGTTGACGCCGATCTGCGGCCAGATGCCGAGGTAGACCGCCTCCTTGTCGTTGAACTTGGCGACGAAGTCGGCCTCCTCGGCGCCGAGCTCGACGCGCGCGACGTCGCGGAGCCGCACGATCGCACCGCCGCGGTCCGCGACGATCAGGTTCCTGAACTCCTCGACCGAGCGCAGGTCCGTGTTCGTCAGCAGGTTGACCTGCACCAGGTTGCCCTTCGTCTGGCCGACCGCGGCGAGGTAGTTGTTGCGGCGCAGCGCCGCGTGCACGTCGCCCGGCGCCAGGTTGAGCGCCGCGAGCTTTGCGGGATCGATCCACACGCGCATCGCGATCTGGCGGCCGCCCTCGATGCTCACGCGCCGCACGCCGGGGAGCGTCGCGAGCTGCGGCTGGAGCGTGCGGGCAAGCCAGTCCGTGAGGGCCGGCACGTCCCGCTCGCTCGAGGTGAAGCTCACGTAGAACGAGGCGTACGGCCGGTCGGCCCGCTGCACCTCGACCGTGGGCGGCTCGGCCTCGGCCGGCAGCTCCGCGCGGACCTGCTGAAGCCGCGCGGTCACCTCCGCCAGCGCCGCCGTGGTGTTCTGGTTCAGCTTCAGGTGGACAGTCACCGTGCTGACGCCCGCGCGGCTGGTCGACTCGACGTAGTCCACGCCGGCGATCGCGGACACGGCGCGCTCGATCGGCGTGGTCAGGAAGCCGCGGACGGTCTCCGCGCTCGCGCCGTAGTAGAGCGTCGTGATCACGATCGACGAGCTCTCGACCTTCGGATACTGCTGCACCGGCAGGCTCGTCAGCGTCCGCCAGCCGACCAGCAGGATCACGAGGTTGACGACCGCCGCGAGCACCGGGTGCTTGATGAAGATGTCCGTGAACGAGCGCCGCGCCGCGTCCCGTCCCTGGGGTCCTTCGCCGCGCGCGCTCACCGGGCCTCCTTCCCACCCGCCGCCGGGGTGCTCGCGACGGCGACGAGCGCCGAATCACGCAGCTTGAATGAGCCGTCCGCCGCCACCACCTCGCCCGCCGAGAGGCCACCGAGGATCACGACGTCGTCGCCGACCAGAGGACCGCTCTGCACCGGCCGGACGTGCGCGCGCAGCTTGCCGCCCTTGTCCGGCGCGAGCACGAACACGTGGTCCCCGGCCGGGCCCTTGCGCAGCGCGCTCGCCGGCACGACGACCGCCGGCGTCGCCGGGCCGACCGGGACCACCACGCGCACCGAGGCGCCCGGCGGCGGCGCGGTCGCGCCCGCCTCGATGCTCGCGCGCACCATCGCGTTGCGGGTCGTGGGGTCGACCCGCGCATCGATCGCGATGATCTTCGCCGGGATCGGCGTCGAGTCGTCGGCGAACACCTGCACGCCCTCGCCCACGCGCAGCCCCTCGGCGACCTGCTGCGATACCGCGAAGTCGACGTGAACCGCGTCCGACACGCCCTGGAGCGTCGTGAGCGGCGTGCCCTCGTTCAGGTACTGGCCCTCGTGCACGTCCGCGAGGCCGACACGCGCCCGGAACGGCGCGCGGATCGTCTTCCGGGCGATGATCGCCCGGGTACGCGCCACCTGCGCCAGCGCGACGTCGCGCTCCGCCCGCGCCTGGTCCACCTCTTCCTGCGACGTCGCATCGTGCTCCCGCAGCCGCTGGAGGCGCTGAAGCGTCGTCTGCGCGAGCGCGGCCTGCGCCTCCTCGGCCTTCAGCTCCGCCTCCTCGACGGACACGTCGAGCGCGACGAGCAGCGCGCCCGGCTCGACGATCCGTCCCGGCGCGAGCGCGACACGCCGGACCGTGCCCGGCACCTCGTTGCGCAGCGTGATCGAGCG
The DNA here is from genome assembly GCA_019689775.1 of Gemmatimonadota bacterium. Taxonomy (GTDB): domain Bacteria; phylum Gemmatimonadota; class Gemmatimonadetes; order Longimicrobiales; family RSA9; genus JADGGV01. Next base: position 3,050 of record JADGGV010000062.1, on the reverse strand, counting down.
CAGCGCGAGCACCGTCCCGATCGACGTCGTCGTCTGGCGGTACGGCCGCGACCGGGCGACCGCGGACGTCACCGACTCCATCGGCTCCGGCTGCATGGCCGCCGCGGCCTCGGCCGCCCGCAGGCTCGAGGCCTTCCAGGCGGCCAGCACCGCTCCGATCAGCAATATCGTCCCAAGCAGCACGACGGATGCGCTCCCGCCGCGCCGAGTCCTCCTCTCACCACTCATCTGTGCGACCTCCCGGGTGTCCTTCCGAAGGTGGGGGGATTCTCCGTTCGCTCCCGGTCCGTACCGCGTCAGCGTCGGCCGCGTCGTACGGGAGGCTGGACCCGGACCCGGGCCGACCGGCGCCCGGGTCGGCTGTGGAGCGGGGGGCGGGCGGACGGCCGACGCTCCGCCATCCGCCCGCCGCAAGGGTCACCGGCTCGCCTGCGCCGACGCCGACGCGAACGGGAGGCGGTACGACAGCCCCGCGCTCCACGCCACGTCGAACTGCGTCTTGTCGAAGCCCGCCAGGTCACCGCCGAGCCCCGCGAGCTTGTAGAGCCAGCTCTTCCCCTCGACGAAGACGCCGACACCGCTGCCCGGGATCGTCCAGCTCACGCCCAGGCCGCCCGTCCCCGCGAACTTCGTCTCGTCGGCATCCGAGGTCCCGACCGGATGCAGCGTCACCGCGCCCGCGCCCACGAACAGGTACGGCCGCCAGCCGCTCGCCGTCGGGTACTGGAGCTGGACCGCGGCGTCGTAGAAGAACCGGTTCAGCTTCGACCCGGTCTCGACCTCGTCCTCCCGCAGCTCGTTGCGCCCGAACGTGAAGTCGCCGCGCAGCCCCACGTACCGGTGCAGATCGACCCCTACCGAGCCGCCGAGGTTGTAGCCGACCTTCTTGAAGTCGGCCGTGCCGGCGTCGTCCAGGTCCGTCAGCGAGTTGAACCCACCACCCCGCACCGAGAGCGTGACCCCCTTCTCCTGGGCGCTGGCCGACTGCGCCAGCGCCAGACCCAGTGCCAACGCGCCGAAAACACGCACATGCCACGACATGGTTGTCTCCTTCCCGTCCCTCGATGCAGCGCCGCCCCGTGCGGCGCCGTTTTGCGTGGAGCGGCCACGCGCCGTTGCGCCGCGGTTCGCGCGGCGTAACCTCTTCACGCCTATACAGTTAAGCCCTCGATAGTTCATGCCTTAGCCACTTGCGCAAAAAAAAATCAGAACCGGATCCGGTCGAGGAGCGCACCCAGCTGCTTGCGCTCGGCGGGGGTGAAGGCGGCCTCGAACTCCTCGCGGACCGCCGCGATCTGGATCGCGCCCTGCTCCGCCAAAGTCGCCCCGGCGGGCGTGAGTTCCGCGCGCACGGCGCGCCGATCCGAGGGATCCTGGACGCGGCGCACCAGCCCGTCGGCCTCGAGGCGGTCGACGAGCTGGGTGATGTTCGAGCGGGCGCACTGCTGACACTCCGCGAGCGCGCCGAGGCTGAGGGGCTCCTTCGCCTCGCGGAGCTGGCGCAGGACCTCGTACTTCGGATAGGAGAGCCCGACGCGGCAGAGCACCTCCGTGATGCGGGTGCGGAGGTGGTTCGCGGCCTCGAGGAAGGCGAACAGCGTCGCGCCGACCTCGGATGGCGCCGCATCGCGGGAGGGGTCCCGCTCGGTGCCCACGAAATCGTTCATACCTGAACATTCAAGCGTTGTGGGGATCGTGTCAAGGGGGATGGGGACGGGGAGCGCGCGACGCGGAGATTTCGCTATCGTTGGCGGTGGGCGGAGCGGCGCGTCGGCATGCGCGGGTGGGCGTCGTCGCCTGGACCATGGACCCGGAACCGGCGGAGGAGGACGCATGCATCGCTACGACTTCCTGCTGGAGACGTACGACACGGAGCGGCTGAAGACGCTGTCGGTGTGGTCGCAGTTCGCGGACGAGGAGCTGGAGTTTCGGCCGGAGCCGCGGGCGCGGACGCCGCACGAGCACATGGTGCACCAGTGCGTGAGCGAGGACACGTGGATGCGGACGATGCTGGGGATCGAGGTGGAGGCGCCGGTGCTGCCGGCGGAGGAGACGCGGCTGGAGTTCCTGCGGCACTATGCGGCGGTGTCCACGCGGCGACTGGAGCGGCTGAAGGTGCAGCCGGAGGCGTGGTTCGAGGAGGAGACGCGGTTCTTCGACGTGGTGCGCTCGCGGGCGTGGGTGTTGACGCGACGGATTGCGCATTCGGCGCACCATCGCGGGCAACTGACGGCGTATCTGCGGATGCTGGGGCACGAGCTGTACTCGACGTACGGGCCGACGGCGGACACGGGTGGGCTGTTCCAGAATGGGGCGCCGACGATCTACCGCTACGGTTCGCTGGAGGCGCTGCTGGAGGCGGAGGCGCGGGGTGGGGAGTGGCCGGCGTTGCCGGGCCCGGGAGGGCGTAGCCCGACGGAGCGGCCCGGGAGGTAGCGTCGGGCGGCGGGGCGTGTAGATTCCGCGCCACAGCCTCGAGAGTCGGCCTCGCGCCTCCGGCCGGCGCCTCCATCCGTGAACCACGTTCCGGGGGAAGATCCGTGCATCGCTTCGACCGATCCGCGCTCGCGCGCGTCGTCGCCATGGCCTGGACCGTCGGGTTCGCGGCGTGCGGCGGCGACCGCGGGCAAGCCGCCGCCGCCACGGACGGCGCCGACGCCGGCGCGCAGAAGGCGGCGCCGGCGTCGTACGACGTGAGCCGCGTGGTAAGCGTCTCGAAGCAGATCAACGAGTTCGTGTACGCGATCGGCGCGCAGGGGCACCTGGTGGCGCGGGATCTCACGTCGATCTACCCGCCGGAGATCAAGTCGCTGCCGTCGGTGGGGTACCACCGGGCGCTGAGCGCGGAGGGGATCACGTCGGCGCGGCCGACGCTGTTCCTGACGGACGGGAACGTGGGGCCGGACGCGGTGCTGGCGGAGCTGCGGAAGGTGGGGATCCCGATCCTGGTGCTGCGGCCGGGGGCGACGCCGGACAGCGCGCAGGCGCTGCTCTCGCGGTTGGGGGAGCTGTTCCACCGGGAGGCGGCGGCGGACAGCGTGCTGGCGGGG
>JADGGV010000714.1 GCA_019689775.1 Gemmatimonadota bacterium | reverse complement strand
TTGCGGACCGGCCCCGGCAGTCGGGCGTGTGGCGGAGGGGAGCGCGAGCGAGGGGCGGCGGTGCGGGCGCGACGCACGGCCGGCGGGCCGCGACGCCGAGGCGATCGAGCGCGGCGGGGAGCCGCCGGTGGGGACAGTGTCCGGCGAGGTCCGCGATCCGCTGTCGGGGTTTAGACCGAGGCCGTGGTCCGGGGCGTGCAGGTCCGCCGGACCCTCCCGTCGGCGGAGCGCCGCGACGTCGTGGTGCGGGGCGGGTTCGACGCGGATGCTCGGGACGTGGCGCACGCGCGAGAGGGGGTGCCGTTGCGCGACGGTGATCAGGTCGACGTTCTCGCGGTCCCGGAGGAGCGCCGGCACCGGGGCGGTGGCCACGCGGCAGGCGTGGGAGCCCGGGGCGGACGAGTGGACCCAGGCGACGACGTCGTGGAACCGGGTCGTCCGGACGGGGGGCGTCGCCACGGGAGCGCGCGGGCCGCGCACCGGGATCGTGTCGCGGAATTCGGCGGACGGCGCCCGGCGGCGCACCGGAGTGGACCAGTTCATGCACACGACGGGGCAGCCGGTCCGCGACGCCGCGCTCTCCGACCGGGACTCGGTGTCGATCTCCAGCCTGGAGCGGCCGAAGGACCCCGAGTTCGTCACGATCGATGGTTTCATCGAGGACCCGCGCAGGTAACCGCTGGCCGAAGCGGTGACGCTCGAACAGGGCGTCCTCGCCGTGGGCGGCGTCGTGGGCAGCGCGAGCATCCGCGGGGCGGCGGGCGCCCGGTCTGGCCCAGCGCTCGTGCGGGCGGGCACGACGGTGGTCGTGCCGTGCGTGCCGCCCGGCGGCGGGACGCGCGCCGGCGGTGGGATGGACGGGTTAGCGGCGCGGCCGACGTCGCCGCCCCGGAGGCGAAGCGCCGGATTTCGGTGCGACCGTAGCGCGCCGCCGAATCGAGGCGGCGGGCCGGCGGTCGGATCTCCGTGAGGAACGTGCAGAACCCTCGGGCGGTCGGGTTTGACCGGGGCTCGTTCGCGCCCGGGGCGGGGACGCCGCCGAGCGCGTCGGCTCCGCGACGGCTGGCCGTCGGGCGGTCGACGTAGGCATCGGCGGCCGGGGCTACGGGAAGCGGTCGCGTGGAAAAAGCCGGGTAGTGAGGGCTCAGTCAGGGGCGCCCTGTAACTGACGGGGCCAACGTGTGTCTGACAACTGGGCGAGGCCAATGTCCACGGTCGTGACGTCGGTAGCGAGAGGCGCGCGCTGGGCGGCTCAGGCGGCGGCGTACGTGGAGCGGCGGTGGTACGCGTGCTACACGCGGGCGCGGCACGAGAAGCAGGTGGAGATGCTGCTGAGGCGGCGGGGGATCGAGAGCTATTTGCCGGTCGTCCAGCGGGTTCGGGTGTGGAAGGACCGCAAGAAGCTGGTGGAGTGGCCGCTGTTTCCGAGCTACGTGTTCGGGCGCTTCACGCTGAGTGAGGTGCACGCGGTGCTGACGACGCCCGGGGTGAGCACGATCGTGCGGACGAACGGGGTGCCGACGCCGATCCCGGCGGCGGAGCTGGAGAACGTGCGGCGGTTCGCCGGCGCGCTGGCGGACCTCCGGGTGGAGCCGGAGCTGCGGCCGCTGGTGCGGACCGGCCAGTGGGTGCGGGTGAAGGATGGCCCGTTCCGGGGGGTGGAGGGGCAGGTGGTCGAGTGTCGGG
>JADGGV010000713.1 GCA_019689775.1 Gemmatimonadota bacterium | reverse complement strand
CCCCCCGGGCATCAAGACCCCGGCCCGCCGGCGATGGAGCGCTAAGCTCTACTCCGTGTCGAGTTGGGCCCCCAGCAGTTGGAGCCGCTCCTCGGCGGCGAGGATGCGGTCGATGCGGAGGAGGAGGACGGGGCGCCCGGCGATGCTGGCGATGCCGAGGAGCAGCTCGGCGGCGAGGCCGCGGAAGAGGCGCGGCGGCTCGGCGACGTCGGCGGCGGGGATGCGCACGACCTCGGTGACCGCGTCGACGACGACGCCGACGCGGTCGCCGTCGAGGTCGACGACGACGATGCGGGTGTCGGCGTCGGGCTCGGCGGGGGGGAGCCCGAGGCGGCGGCGCAGGTCGACGACGGGGAGGACGGCGCCGCGGACGTGGACGATGCCCTCGACGAAGTCGGGCGCGTGCGGCACGGCGGCGGGCGCTCGGTACGCGAGCACCTCGTGCACGCTGGCGATGTCGACGCCGACATCCTCGCCCTGGACGCGGAGGAGGACGACGGCGAGCGGCGGGGCGGCGGTCTGGGTGGTCATGGGGCTCTCCTGCGGCACGGCGGGCGGCTCGGCCCTGAAGAGGGAATCGGGATCGATGTGGCTGGCCGGCTCGACGGCGTCGCCATCGCGCAGCCCGACGAGCGCGTCGACGGTGAGCGCGTAGACGAGGCCGCCCCGGCGGAGCACGACGGCCGACGCGCGCGGGGCGGGCGGCAGGCCGAGCGCCGGCGCGGCGTCGACGGCCGGGATCCAGCGGTCGCGGTGCCGGCAGACGCCGGCGACGTGCGGCGGCAGGCCGTGGAGCGGTGTGACCCGGGCGACGTCGAGCACCTCCTCGGCGTCGGCTGCGGGGAGCGCGAAGCACTCGTCGCCGATGCGGACGACGAGGACGCGCCGGTCGGCGGCGGCGCTCGTCGCCTGGTCGAGGGCGGCCGCGGCGCTCACGGCTCGATGCTCCGCTCGGGCGCCTGGAGGCGGTCCGCGAGGCCGCTCGCGATGGCCGGCCCGATCGCCGCGAGCGGGAGCACGTCGTCGGCGTGGGGCGCGGCGGCGCGGGGCATCCCGAAAACGACGGAGGTGGCGCGGTCCTGCACGAGGGTTCGGCCGCCGACCTGGCGGATCACGCGGAGGCCGGAGGCGCCGTCGCGCCCCATGCCGGTGAGCACGACGCCGACGCTGCGCGGCCCGAAGTGGCTGGCGACGTCGCGGAACAGCGGATCGGCGGCGGGGCGCAGCCCCCAGACGGCCGGGCCGTCGTGGAGGATGGCGGCGACGCCGTCGGCGCGGCGCTCGAGGCCGAGGTGCCGCCCGCCGGGCGCGACGAACACCTCGCCTTGCCGCAGGAGCACGCCGTGGTCCGCCTCGCGCACGGGGAGCCGCGCGGCCGCGTCGAGGCGGTCGGCGAGGAGGCGCGTGAAGCCGGCCGGCATGTGCTGGACGACGAGGACGGCGGCGGGCAGGTCCTCCGGTAGGCTCGCGAGGACGGCCTCGAGCGCGCGCGGCCCGCCGGTGGAAGCGGCGATGGCGACGACGGCCGTGGCCGGGCCGCGGTCCACGGCGGCGCGGCGCTCGGCGCGGTGCGCGGCGCGGCGCACGATGACGGGTAGGTTGGCGAGGTCGGCCTGGCGGGCGGCGCGGAGCGCCCCGCCGGCGCGCTCGCGCCGCACGCCCATGTAGCCGGCGCCCCCCCCCCCCGGCGTT
>JADGGV010000061.1 GCA_019689775.1 Gemmatimonadota bacterium | reverse complement strand
GGGACCGGCACGGGCGTGGGGGACGGCAGCGGTGGCGGTCGCATCCTTGCGCCGTCGCCGGAGTTCCTGCTCCTGCCGCCGACGCCGGCGCCGAGCAGCCTCAAGGGGCGGACGATCGTGGTCCGCGTCGCCATCGACGCCACCGGCGTCGTCCGTCAGGTCGAGCTCCTGCCGTCCACGGGCGACCGCGGCTACGACCGTTCGCTGCGGGAGACCGCGCTCGGCTGGCGTTTCCGTCCGGCGCGCGACGCCTCGAACCGCCCGATCGCCATCACCTACGACGTGAGCTTCAGCTTCTGAGCCGGCGGGCCAGGCGCGGCGCCGCGGCGTGCCGGCCGGATTGACAGAAGCGCCCGCGCAATCGTATCACAGCAGCGTCCTCGCACCCGGACCGAGCCCGTCGTCGGGCGTCGTGAGCTCGAGGTCGTCGCACCTGGAAAGCCAGGATCGCTACGTTGTCCGAAGCACATGGCCCTGGGGCCGCGCCGCGCGGCCGCTACCTGGCATTCCTCGCCCTCGGCGCGCTGGGCGTCGTTTACGGCGACATCGGCACGAGCCCGCTGTACGCGGTGCAGCAGGCGTTCCACGGGACGCATCGGGTGGCGGCGACGCCCGCCAACGTGCTGGGCGTGCTCTCGCTGATCTTCTGGGCGCTCATCCTGATCGTCACGGTCAAATACCTGGTGATCGTGATGCGCGCGGACAACCGGGGGGAGGGCGGAATCCTCGCGCTGATGGCCCTGCTCGGCCCGCGGCGGCACACCACGCGGGGGCGCGGCGGGCACCGCTTCCTGATGGCGCTCGGGCTCTTCGGCGCCTCGCTCCTCTACGGCGATGGCATGATCACCCCGTCGATCACCGTGCTCAGCGCGGTGGAGGGGCTGAAGATCGCCACGCCGTTCCTCGAGCCGTACGTGCTCCCGATCACGATCCTCATCCTGGTCCTGCTGTTCGGCGTGCAGCGGCGGGGGACGGCGGGGATCGGCGCGATCTTCGGCCCGGTCATGACGGTCTGGTTCGTCGTGATCGCGCTCCTGGGCGTGCGGGCGATCGCGCGGGCGCCGGGCGTGCTGGCGGCGGTCAACCCCTACCATGCCGTGGAGTTCTTCGCGCGGAACCGTCTGCGCGGGTTCCTCGTACTCGGCGCCGTCTTCCTGGCCGTGACCGGGGGCGAGGCGCTGTACGCGGACATGGGCCACTTCGGCCGCCGGCCGATCCGCCTCGCCTGGTTCGGGCTCGTTCTGCCGGCGCTGCTCCTGAACTACTTCGGGCAGGGCGCGCTGCTGATGCGGGCTCCCGACGCGGCCGCGAACCCGTTCTTCCGCCTGGCGCCGCCGTGGGCGCTGCTGCCGCTGGTCGGGCTCGCTGCGGCGGCGGCGATCGTCGCATCCCAGGCGGTGATCTCGGGAGCGTTCTCGCTGACGCGTCAGGCCGTGCAGCTCGGCTACTCCCCGCGCGTCGAGGTGGACCACACGAGCGAGCGCGAGATCGGGCAGATCTACATCCCCGGCGTCAACTGGACGCTGATGGCGGCGTGCATCGGGCTCGTGCTCGGCTTCCGGTCGTCGACGAACCTGGCGGCGGCCTACGGCGTCGCGGTCACGACCACGATGGTCATCACCACGATCCTCATGTTCGTGGTCGAGCGCGAGCTGTGGGGCTGGCACACCCTCCTGGCGGGGTTGTTCACGGCGTTCTTCCTCACGATCGACCTGTCGTTCTTCGGCGCGAACATCATCAAGGTGAGCGACGGCGGCTGGTTCCCGCTCGCCATCGCCACGGTCGCGTTCACGCTGATGGCGACGTGGAAGCGGGGCCGCAGCCTGCTGGCGGAGAGCTTCGGGATGCGCAGCCTGCCGCTGGACATCTTCCTGCACGACCTCGCCCAGCGCCATCCGGTCCGGGTACCGGGGCTCGCCGTGTTCATGACGCGGAACGCGGACGGGGTGCCGCCCGTGATGCTGCATCACCTGAAGCACAACAAGGTGCTGCACGAGCAGGTGGTGCTGCTGTCGGTGGTGACGGAGGAGATCCCGGTGGTTCCGCAGGAGGACTGGCTCACGGTGGAGGCGCTCGGCGAGGGGATCTACCGCGTGATCGCCCGCTACGGCTTCATGGAGGACCCGAACATCCCGGATGCGCTGGCGGCGGCGGCGGGACGGGAGGGGCTGCGGTTCAAGCTCGGCAACACGACGTTCTACCTCGGCCGCGAGACGCTGCTGACCACGAAGCGGCCGGGGATGGCGCGCTGGCGCAAGCGCCTGTTCGCGCTCATGTCGAGGAACGCCCGCAGCGCGACGGACTACTTCCGGATCCCGCCGAATCGCGTGGTCGAGCTCGGCGCCCACATCGAGCTCTGACGAGGACCGCCCTTGCGGAGAATAGCGCAGGAGGCCAACTTCTAGGCCTCCTGCCACACCAGCCAACCCGGGCACGCCTTCCGGCGTGCGGGTCCATTACGGCCCCGGACGCGACGGCGCGACGTCGGTCTCGGATCGGACGGCGCTCCCCGGGGACGAGACGCGGTGACCCGTGCCGCGCCGACGCGGCCGGGGGAATGAACTCGGGTCCGGTGTCCCCGTGCCGAGGCCGGCACGCCGGAGATCTCCAGAACAGGAGTGCGGAATGGCAGACCTTCTCGCGACGAAGCCGATCGCCACGATCATGACGGAGGCGGGCGAAGAGGGCGCCCACAGCCTGAAACGCGCGCTCGGCGCCACGAACCTGATCTCGCTCGGGATCGGCGCCATCATCGGCACGGGGATCTTCGTGTTGACCGGCGCCGCGGCCGCGCAATACGCCGGCCCGGCGATCGTCCTCTCCTTCATCCTGGCGGCCATCGCCTGCGTCTTCGCGGGCCTCTGCTACGCGGAGTTCGCCGCCATGATCCCGGTGGCCGGCTCGGCGTACACCTACGGCTACGCCACGTTGGGCGAGATCTTCGCCTGGATCATCGGCTGGGACCTGATTCTGGAGTACGCCTTCGGCGCCGCCACGGTGGCCTCGGGGTGGAGCGGCTACGTCGTGAGCTTCCTCCAGGATTTCGGCATCCGCATCCCGCCGCGGCTCGCCGGTACGCCGGGGACCGAGTGGGTGCTCTACAACGGGAAGTGGGAGCTGCTCTCGCGGATCGGCGCGACGCTCCAGGCGGCCGGCGTCGATCCCGCGACGCTGCCGCACCAGACGGGCATCTTCAACCTGGTGGCGTTCATCGGCATCGCGATCGTGACGACGATCCTGGTGCTCGGGATCAAGGAGTCGGCGAACTTCAACAACTTCATCGTGCTGGTGAAGGTCACCGTTCTCCTCATCTTCATCGGGCTGGGCGGCTACTACCTGATGAAGCACATGCCCGAGACGAAGGCGAACTGGACGCCGTTCCTGCCGCCGAACGAGGGCGCGTTCGGGAAGTTCGGCTGGTCGGGCGTCGCGCGGGCCGCCGGCGTCATCTTCTTCGCCTACATCGGCTTCGACGCCGTCTCGACGGCGGCGCAGGAGGCGAAGAACCCGCAGAAGGACATGCCGATCGGGATCCTCGGCTCGCTCGTCATCTGCACGATCCTCTACATCCTCGTGGCCGGCGTGCTCACCGGGCTGCTCAAGTACACGCAGCTCGGCGTGCCCGATCCGATCGCGATCGGCATTGACAAGACCGGCGTGGGCTGGGGGAGCTTCCTCGTCAAGCTGGGCGCGATCGCCGGCCTGAGCAGCACGATGGTCGTGATGCTCCTCGGGCAGTCGCGCATCTTCTACTCGATGTCGCACGACGGACTGCTGCCGCGCTGGGCGAGCGCGATCCATCCGCGCTTCCGCACGCCCTGGGTGTCGTCGATCTTCGTCGGCGTTTTCGTGGCGATCTTCGCCGCGCTGATCCCGATCTCGGTCCTCGGCGAGCTGGTGAGCATCGGGACGCTGCTGGCGTTCGTGATCGTGTGCTCCGGGATCTGGGTGCTGCGCCGGACGCGGCCGGACCTGCCGCGCCCGTTCCGCACGCCGGCGGTGCCGCTGGTACCGATCATCGGGATCGCGGTCTCGCTGCTAATGATGGTCTCGCTGCCGGGGGACACCTGGCTGCGCCTGATCATCTGGCTGGTGATCGGGATGGTGCTCTACTTCTTCTACGGCCGGCAGCACAGCCGCGTGCAGGCGATGGCGCGCGAGGAGCGGGCGCTGGCGACGAGCGATCTGCGGGGCGACTGACGCGCAATCGCGAGCTGGGCAAGACGGCCGCGGCGGGAGGTCCCGCCGCGGCCGTTTTCGCGTTGTGCGCCCGGTCCGGTCGGCGGCGCCGGCGGCGACCGGGCGGGCGGCTCAGCGACCGGCCAGGAGGAGCAGCGCCGCGGTCAGGAGGGAGACGGCGAGCGCCACCCGCCCGACGGCCCTGGGCACGAGCGGCCCGGCGGGGCGCGGGCGCGGGATGAGCAGCAGTGCGGCGGTCAGGAGCACGCCGGCAGCGACCAAGGCGAGCCACGCGGCGGCCTCGCCGCCACGACTCCTGGCGAGCGCGAGCATGGCATCCAGGAGGACGAGCACGATCAGGCCGGCCACGATGGTGGAGGGCTCGCGTCGCCCGCTCGCCGGCGCGAGCGCCCGGCCGAGCAGGAGCAGCGCGCACACGTGGCCGACCGGGAGCAGCACCCCGGCGACCACCGCCCCCGTACGGCTCGCGAGTGCGGCGGCGGCCGCCGCCGCGCCGCCCATGGCGACGAGGCGTGGCCGGTAGAACCGCGCCGGCCCGCCACCACCGAGCAGCCAGAGCGCGGCGCCGAGCGCGACGACGGCCAGCGCGGCGGCCACGGCGGAGAACGAGCGCCCGGTCGCGGCTACGCCCGCATCCGGGTTGGCGAGCACGGCGCCCTCGAGGAACGCGATGGCGCCGAACGCGATGGCGCCACGGCTCCGAAGCCCGCCGGCGCGCCGCTCGAGGGTGGCCGCGTCGTCGTCCACCGTTGCCCGCGGCGTGACCCAGGCGAGCGTCGCGAGGAGCGCAGCGAGCGTGAGGGCGAGCCCGACGGCCGGGCTCCCCGAACCCGCCGACGCGACCGCCGCCCAGCGGCTCGCCACGTCGAGGAGCACGGCGAGCGCGGCGCCGCCGGCGAGGCTCCGGCGCGGCACGAGCCCGACGCCGACGCCGAGGTAGAGCGCCGCGCCGGCCATGGTCAGCGCGGCGAGCGGGGCCTGTAGCGCCGGATGCGGCGCCGCGGCCGCGAGCGCGAGGCGCAGGACGGTCGCGGAAACGGCGGTCGCGACCACGAGTCGAGGGCGACTCCACCAGCGCGTGACGGGCAGCAGCGGGAGGAAGAGGAGCACGAGCGAAAGGAGGGCCACGCTCCCGGCCGGGGGCGGCACGGCGGCGCCGCCGAGAAGCAGGGCGGCGAAATCCCGGTGAGCCTCCAGGAAGAAGAGGAGAACGAGAGCCGTGAGGGCGACCGAGATCCGGGGACGCATCGACGCTCTTGCGCGCGGCGCGGCGGGAGCGCGAGGCGGGCTAGGGCCGGACGACGGCGCGGTCGGACTCCACGGCGGCGCGACGGACCTGGTCCTCGAGCGAGCCCGCCTCCGTCCGGAGCGGCAGCTCGACGGTGAAGCGCGAACCCTTGCCGTACTCGCTCTCCACGGAGATCACCCCGCCGAGCCGCGTGAGCAGCTTCTTGGTGATCGACAGCCCGAGCCCGGTGCCGCCGTACTCGCGGGTCCGGGACTGGTCCACCTGCCGGAAATCCTCGAAGATCAGCTCGAGGTGGTCGTCGCGGATGCCGATCCCCGTGTCCTCCACCACGAGACGAACGTGCTCGCCGACGCCCCGGCACGCCTCGAGGCGGATCTCCCCGTCGTGGGTGAACTTGATGGCGTTCGACAGCAGGTTCAGCAGGATTTGCTTCAGCTTCGTCCGATCGGTCAGCAGCGGCGGCAGCCCCGGTTCGACCCGCGCCTCGTAGCCCAGCGCCTTCTTCGCGAGCATCGGCCGCACCGTCTCGGACAGCTCCTGCACGAGCTCCTCGACCTCCACGACCTCGACGTGGACCGGCATCTTCCCGGCCTCGATCCGCGACAGGTCGAGGATGGCGTTGATCAGCTCGAGCAGGTGCTGTGACGTGCCGTAGACCTTGCTCAGCGCCTCCTCCTGCTCGGCCGTCAGGTCGCCGTAGATCCGCTCGCGCGCCAGCGACGTGTAGCCGAGGATCACGTTGATCGGCGTGCGCAGCTCGTGGCTCATGCTGGCCAGGAACTCGCTCTTGAGGCGGTACGCCCGCTCCAGCTCCTGGCTCTGCCACTCCAGGCGGCGGTTCCGCTCCTCGAGGTCGACCGTCGCCCGCCGGATGCGGCTCTCGAGCTCCGCGTTCAGTTGCCGGAGCTCGCGCGCCAGCCGCTCGTTCTCCCCGAGCTGCGTCAGGTCGTGCACGATGCTGACGATCGCGCGCGGCTCGCCGCGCGCGTCCAGGATCTTGCTGCTGGCGATCTCGACCGGGATATCCTTTCCCGTGTCGGGATCCGTGATCGCGAGCTTGACGACGCGCCGGGTCTCGTTCCGGAGCAGGAAGTCGCTGATGTGCGTCGTGAACTTCGTGTCGTTCGCCTGGACGGCGCGGCTGGCCGGCCCCTTCGGCCCGCCGTTCGGCGGCACGACGAAGAGGCGGTCCGCCTCCGGGTTCATGAGGATGATGTTCGACCGCTCGTCCGTGACCAGGATCGGGTCGCTGACGTTCTCGAGGATCGCGTCCAGCTGATCGCGCTCCCGCCGCGCCTGATGCTCGGCGATGCGGGAGCGGCGGATCTGGTCCTCGAGCTGCGTGACCGCCCGCTTCAGGTCGGTGATGTCGCGCAGGATGGAGAGCACGGCGCCGGCCGGAGCCGTGCCCGACGGGAGCGGGCACGACAGCACCTCGAACACGAGGTCGGAGCCGTCGGTCGGATCGACCAGGTTCAGCTCGCGGCCGGCCGGCTCCTCGCCCTCGCCGATCCCCGCGCGCGTGAGGAACGAGCCGAAGAGCAGCGTGTTGATCTGGATCGCGCGGCGCCGGCCCTCGTTGTCCTCCGTCGAGAAGGCGAAGAGCCGCTCCGCCCGGCGGTTGGCCAGCAGGATCGTGCTGTCCGCGCCGGTCAGGAGGACGGGGTCCGGGAGCGTATCGAGGATGGCGGTGAGCAGGTCCCGCTGGTGGGCGACGCGGGCGACGCGTCCGCGGCTGGCCTCGAGCTGGCCGCACCGGCCGATCGCCGGGCCGCACCGGCGAAGCAGCTCGCCGAGCAGCTCCGCCCGGTCGCCGATGCCGTCGAGCTCGAAGAACGCACAGCCGAGCGGCCGGTCACCACACCCACGGAAGGGCACGGCGACGACGCGGAAGCCGAGGATCTCGTCGGCCTCGGGAGCCGGCAAGGGCTGAGCCGCGCGCAGGCAGGCGGCGAAGGGGCCGTCGCCGGGACGGGCCCAGGCCATGAGGGCCTCGACGCGGTCGTCGGCGACGCCGAGGCCCACCCCCCGGATCGAATCGTCGACCCGCACCAGCGCGAGCGCACGATCGGCGCCGACCTCCGCGGCCAGCCGCTCCAGGACGAGCGAGCATGCCGGGAGGACCTCGTCGACCTGCGCCAACCGCTCCAGGAGGTCTGCGGTCAGCGCCTCCAGGGAACGGGCTCCCACCGACACGTCAACTCAGCTCTTCGAGGCGCCGGCGAAGCTCGACGTTCTCGGCCATGACCCGCTCCAGGTCCGGCTGCGCGGGCGGGGCGACCAGCGGACGTGATGCCACGCCCGTCATCCCGATCGCCTCCGCGTACTTGAGGTACGTCTCCACCGAGGCGACGACGATCCGCGCCTCGACGCTGACCAGGTCGATCCCGACCAGCGAGACGCGGACGTAGGCGTCGATGACGATCCCCTTGTCGAGGACCCGATCCAGAACGTCGATCAGGCTGGTGCCAGCCGGTGCCCTTTCCACCGCCATAGTGGATCTCCGTCGCTCGAGGGAGGATACGCCCTATTCCGCGGGTTTCGGCTCAACGGCCGCCAGCTTCGCCTCCAGCCGCGCCAGCCGCTCGTCGATCGCTTCGAGCTGGGCGACGTCGCGCCGCCCGCTGAAGTACGGATCGCTCCGCCACCAGTTCAGCCCGATCTCGTCGGCCTTGTCGACCGAGCACACGAGGAGCCGGATCTGGATCGTCAGCAGCTCGACGTTGGCCAGGTGGACGCGGATGTCGCCGGCGATCACCAGACCCTTATCGAGGATCCGGTCCAGGATGTCCACGAGGCCTTGTGTGCGATGCGGGCCCAGCTCGTAGCGTTCAGGCAAGCGTTCGCCTTTGGTCAGAGTAGTCGTCCGAGCGGACCGAGATCGATGTTGAGGTCCTCGTCGCCCAGACCGACCCCAACTTTGATCTCGTCCAGCCGTTCCTTCAGCTTGAGGAGGGCCAAGCCGAGTTCCTCGATCTCGGCATCGGACAGCGTGCCGCCCTCCATCCGCCGAACCGCCTGGTGCTCCAGGATCTGCCGGATGAACTCGAGAAGCGTGAGGACGAGCTTCGCGAGGCCAGCCTCGATGTTGTCCGCCCGGGCCTCGATCCGATCGGGCAGCGCCGGCGCGAGGTCCTTCAGCCCGGCAACGACGACGGCCGGATCGTCCGCCTCGATGCGGACCCCCTCTCCAGCGCGCTCCCGCTCGTCGCTCATGCGGCGAAGGAGTACGGCGGCCAGGGGCCACTCAGCAGGAACCGGAGTTCCGGGTAGCGTCGCCGCGCCGCCGCCACGCCGGCGCGGTACGACTCCACGTCCCGCCGGGCGACGAGGTGCGCGATGCCGACCACCTCGTGACGTGACCGCGCGCGATCGATGCGCTGCTGACGCACGGCGGAGCCGAGGATCGCGGCGATGCCTGCTGCAATCTCCTGGCCACGCTGGTCCCGCGAGCGATCGGCGGCCGCGCGCGCCGCCAACGCCTCGAGGTACGCCCGGCCCGTCGTCGCCTGGGGAGCCGGGGTCGGCACGGGCGACGTCGGCGCCTCGACGTCCACGACCCGCAGCCCGAATTCGACCGCGCCGGCCACGCGCCGCAAGGACTCCTCGTGCGCCGCGGCGCCCGCGCGCAGCTTCTCCGCGAGCGCGGCCAGGGTCGCGAACCACTGCCCGAAGCGGGCCGGGACCGGCGTCGCGTCCTCCGTGAGCGCGACCTCGACCACCTGGTTGTGGCGGCGGATGCGCTCGATGCTCGGCTCCGGCCGCGCGTCCAGCCTCGAGTACCACGCGGTGAACGTCGCGACGGCGACCGCCTCGACCGGCGCATCCTCGATCCCGACGAGACCGGCCGGCGGAACGCTCCCCGCGGGCGCGAGGCAGTAGAGGTACGCGCCGCTCATCCCCCCTCCGGTGGCGGGAGCCGCTTCCGCTGCACCGCCGTCTCGACGGATGTGAGCAGCAGGTCGAGGCCGAGGAACACGAGATCCACGCCCGCGACGCTGATCGTCACCTCGCCGGTGATGACGACCCCTCGATCCAGGACACGGTTGACGAGCTCGGCAAGGGTCAACTCCTCGTGCAGCGTCGGCTCATTCTCCATCGGCGCTCGACTCCGTGAGGAACCGGTATGGCGCCCACGGTCCGGAGAACGAGACGTGCAGGCCGAGCGCCTCGAGCGCTCCGGCGCGTCGTCGGATGCGGTCCTGGATGCCGGCCTCCGCCTCGAGCCGCACGAGCAACGCCGCGTTGAGCACGACGGGGAGCATCCCCTCGGCCGGTCCGAGGGGAAGGAGCACCGTCCGGTCCGCGTCGGCGGCGACGGCGTCCAGCAGCTCGCCGGCCAGGCGCCGGGCGGTGCGCGCGGTCTCGGCCTCGACCAGCTTCTGGCGCTTCCGCTCCAGCAGGAACCGCGTGCCCGGGGTGGCCTCGGCGATGCGGCGGTCGAGGTCGGCGACCTCGGCGGACACCTCCCCGAGGTGCGCCGCCAACCGGTCGGGCGCGTAGGCCACCTTCAGGTCCCACTCCCGCTTGCCGACCATGCGGGCCAGCGCCGCACGCAGCTCCGGCGCCCGCCGCCCCCCCTCCTCCACGAGCGCGGCGGGCGAGGAGTAGAGCGTGAAGAGTGCGACGGGCAGGATCTGCGCGTGGTCGACGAACCACGCGACGACGCGTTCGTGGGCGAGCCCCTGCTCGGCGACCCAGGGGAGGTCGCGGGTGCGCTCGTCGAGCCGCTCGGCTGCGTACTCGGCGGCGGGGAGGCGGCTGACCACGGCGGCCACGCCGTCGAGCGGCACGAGCTCGACCGGCGCGTCCCCGAGGCCGGCAAGCCCGTGCTCGGGGAGCGTCGCGTCGGGCGAGACGAAGCCGTAGAGGTAGAGCACCTCGCTCAAGGCGCGATCTCCCGCTCGACCAGAGATGCGCGGAGCGCCCGGACGGCCGTCGGCGAGGCGGCCACGCGCGCCTCGCGAGACGCCGGCGTTGCGGCCGAGCCGTCGGCCACGACCCGTCGCCGGTCGCGCCGACGGATCGTAAGTCCTTTCAACTCGTTGACGTACGGTACCACGCGCCGAACGACATCGTCAAGGCGCGGCGTGGCGCGCGCCGCTCACTCCCAGTCGAGGTTGAGCTCGATCGTGGCGCCGTGGGGATCGGCGATGGTCGGCCCTTCCGGCGCCGGCGCGCCCGCATCGGGGGCCGCGCCCCTGACCGGCCCACCGGAGGTGCCCATGCCGAAGCGCTCGCGCCACTCGCGGACCTCGCGCAGGCGCTGCATCAGCACCGCCTCGCGCCGCTGGTACTCGTCCTCGTCGATGCGACCGAGCTCGAGCTGGAGCTGGAGCTCGAGGAGCTCGGCCTTCACCGGGGTGTCGTCGGTGAGTTCCTCGCGCACGACCCCCTCGATCTGCCCCACGGCGAACTCGGTGAGGAAGAGCGGGCCCGTGACGGGCCAGAGGAGAAGGTGCTTGAGGATGCCCATGACCCGCGGGGCGCTAGGCCGCGCGCCGAAGCGAGGCGTCGCTACGCATCGGCACGCTCCAGCCGGAGCTTGATGTTCACGAAGTTGTAGGGCGGCCAGGGGCCGGTGTACTTGAACGAGAGCAGGTTCTCGTACTTCCGGCTGAGCGCCTTGACGGCCTCGTCGAAGTCGTGCTCGCGGCTGCGCTCGACGAGGTAGGCCGCGTTCATGATCATGCGGTCGCCGATCGGCTTGTTCGACCGGCTCGCGACGGCGACCGGCTTGAGCGACTCGTGGATGTCGACGACGTAGTCGTTCGCGCAGCCCTCCAACGCACTCTCGATCAGCCGACCGAGCTGCATCCGGGCGAAGTACGTGGAGCTCTGGGCGTTGTTCGTGATCTCCTCCTTGAGGCGCCGGATCTCTTCGTCCTGCGCTTCGAGCAGGGCGATGACCTGCTCGCGGTCCCAGAGTACCTTGAGCCCGAACTCGATCTTGTCGCGCATCTTCTCGAGCACGTCGTCGAAGGCACGGTACGTCGACTTCAGCAGCTCGACGATGTCCTCCTTGGTGCGGAAGATCGTGCCGAACGACATCGGGATCACGGTGAACTCGCGCATCACGATCTCGTTGACGAGCTCATGGGCGAGCACGTTCTCGCGGGTGGGATCGTAGATGCGGATCGGGGTGTCGCTGACGACGGCGGCGAGGTCCTGGAACCTCACGGTGTAAACGACATTACCGTCCTCGCCGATGCCGATGGGCCCGAACTCGCGCTCTTCGGGCGTCTTGATGATGCAGTAGACGTACTTCCCCTCGTCGGCGGGCGCCGCTTCCGCATAGGAGGTGCCGGTGTCGGGAGCCGGCGTCAGGTCACGATCCATGCTCATTCGTCGGTTGAGGAAGGGCGAGTCCTGGCCGAATGTACCCGCGTGGCGCCCGTGCGGGCAATGCAACCGGAGCGCGCCGGAGGGTGGTCGTGGGCGCGCCCGCAGGGCGGGCGGGCGGAGGCGTTGCACGCCGCGTGCCGCGCGCATTGCCTGGGGGCCGCGCGGGGCCTAGGCTTTGCATGGTCCCGTAACGACGCGAAGATCCCGGGCAGGGTCCCGGCGGAGGAGCCGACAAGGGATGAGATCGACCGTGCTGCTGCTCGTGGTGGCGCTCGCGACTGTGGCGTCGTGCGCCGTCATGCGCCGCAGCGAGCCGGCGGAGGTGGGACCGGAGGTCTGGCTACAGCAGGCGCTCGGGACGCTGAGCCGCGGCGATTACCGTGCGGCGGCGATGCAGCTCGAGCGGCTCTACCGGACGTACCCGGATCGGACGGTCGGGAAGCAGGCGTTGCTGTCGCTGGCGGCGAGCCGGCTGGACGCGCGGAACCCGGAGCGCGACCTTCCGGGGGGTGCGGCGCTGCTGGCGCAGTACCTGGGGCTGTCGGACACGACGGCGGTGGCGGAGGAGGCGGCCGAAGTCCTCTACCTGATGGCGCTGGAGCTCGGTGCGGCCGAGGAGCGGGTGGGGCAGGCCGGGGCGGGGGCGGACTCGGCGCACCCGCCCGCGCGCCCCGTGCGC
>JADGGV010000712.1 GCA_019689775.1 Gemmatimonadota bacterium | reverse complement strand
CTCCCCGCTCCCGCCGGCGCTCGAGCGCACCATCGCGCGGGTCGTCGCGTCCCTTTGGGGACCGCTCCCGATCGTGCCCGTCATGGAGACCGGCGCGACCGACGGGCTCTACGTGCGCAACGCGGGCGTGCCCGTCTACGGCGTCAGCGGCCTGTTCTTCGACCCGAACATCCCCGAGGACACCCGCGCCCACGGGCTGAACGAGCGCATCCGCGTCCAGGCGTTCGACGACCAGCTCGAGTTCACCTACCGGCTGCTGAAGGCGCTCTAGCGCGTCGCCGCTGCCGGCCGCGGCGGAGCGGAGGGCGCCCCCGTCGCCTACGCGACCCGCTCCGCCACGACCGCGTCGGCCGCCGGCCGGCGCGAGCCCAGCACCGCTCGGGTCAGCCGGTCCGCGATCCCCATCGCGGCGAGCCCCACCAGCAGGTGCACCACCCGGATGATCCAGTGCGACGGCCCGGGGAGCAGGCTCATCTGCGCCATGCCCAGCCCCGGTAGCAGGAGCACCCACACCAGCCCCAGCACGGCAAGACCGCGGCGCGCCCCGGCGACGAGCGCGGCAACCACGATCGCCAACAGCCCGACGTCGAACAGCCCGCCCAGCGCCATGTGCAGCGGAACGAGCCTGCGCGCGTACCCCAGCCAGAAGGCGAGCCCGAGTAGGACGAGCACGGGCCCGGTGATGCGTACGACCCAGCGTGCGATGTTCGTGGCAGGGCGCATGAGCAATGGCCTCCAGGGTTCGAGCCGGCGCTCGGCGCGCCCCCGCGGCGCGGCGACGTCCGGCTCGACGGACATTTCGTTGTACTGATAGTACGAGACGGCCGCGAAGGGAAGGACCGGGTGACCGGGTGCTAGTCCGTCTTGGCGGGCGGGAAGCGCAGGGGCTCGCCGGCGTCGAGACCGAGCGCCTTGCGGGCGAGCTGGTGCACGATCGGCCGGACGGCGGCGGAGTCGCGCTCGTCGCCGGCCATGGCCTCGAAGCTCTCGGGCGAGACGATCGCGGAGAGCGCGGCGGTGGCGGCGTCGACGTCGAGGTCCCGGGTGGGGCGGTGCTCGGCGACGCGGGCCGCGAGGCGGCGCAGCCCGTCCCGCCGGCGGCCTTCGCGTGCGCGCCACGCCTCTGCGAACGCCGGGTCGAGCGCGGCGAGTCCGCGCAGGCGGCGAATGACGAGGCGGTCGGCCTGCCACGCCTCGGCGGCGATGCGGATGAACTCGGCGAGCGCGGCCTCGTCGTCGTCGAGGGCGAGCGCGGCGATGAGGCGCGGCACGCCCGTGCGGATCATCTCGAGCGAATCGAAGACGGCCTCGACGAGTCCCGCCTTGGAGCCGAACTGGTAGTAGACGGTCATGCGGGCGACGCCGGCGCGCGCCGCGACGCGGTCGATCGTGAACGCCTCGATGCCGCCGGGGGCGCTGAGCAGCTCGCGGGCGGCGGCGACGATGCGGGCGCGCGTCTCCTCGAAGGCCGCCCGTCGCGCGTTCATGCAGTATTTCCGTGGAGCCATCGGTACCCGGGGGAATGGAGCGAAGCGACGTCGGGTCGGTACGGCGACCCGGCCTTCGGGGCCCGGTCCGACGCCGCCGCGGCGCCGCGGACGGGTCCGCTGCGCTGCACCGAAACTTCGGCGCGGCACGCGGTTGGAGCAACTCCCGGGCGGTCTCTATTAAACATATACGAGCCCACCCGACCCTCA
>JADGGV010000711.1 GCA_019689775.1 Gemmatimonadota bacterium | reverse complement strand
GGTGTTGTGTATAAGAGACAGGGCGCGGGGCGGGGGCCGCGCGCGAGCGGCACGCAGGCGCCGAGGAGGAGGCAGGCGGCCGCCGCGGCGGCGCGGCGGCTCGGAGCGGGGCGCGGGGTCGTGTGTTTCATGGGCGCGGAAGATACGGGCCGGTCGCCGGGCGGTCGAGGCCGGCGTGGGCCCCGAGGCGCCGGGGTGGGTGGCTCGAGCGGTCCCGACGCGCGTGGCGCCGGGGCCGCTGGCATGTGCGGGCCGCTCTCGCGAGCAGCGCCGGGGCCGCCGCGGCGTGCGGGGCCGCGCTGGCGCGTGGCGCCGGGGCACGCTCTCGCGTGGCGGGCCGGGGCGACCGCGGCGGACACGGCGGGCGGCGCTATCCGCCCATCGGCCTTAACGTTCGACGGGTGTCGCACGTCCATAGACGGACCGGCGAGGCGCGTCGTGGTGACGCGCCCGACCCGCGACCTCCGACACGGAGATGGACATGCGACACGTGAATCGAATGCTCCTGGCCCTTGGACTGCTGGCCCTGCCGGCGGCGGTGAGCGCACAGCGACCGGGCGGCCCCGGCGGGCGCGGCATGATGATGATGCGCGGCGATCCGGTGGCGATGATCCTGGAGCACAAGGCCGACCTGGGCCTGACGGACGAGCAGGTGACGAAGCTCCAGGACGTGCAGAAGCGGCTGGAGGAGCAGAACAAGCCGCTGCGCGAGCAGATGCAGAAGGAGATGAACGGCGCGTCGTTCCGGGACCTGACGGACGAGCAGCGGGAGAAGCTGCGCCCGGTGTTCGAGGGCCTGCGGGAGAACAGCCGGAAGGCGATGGACGAGGCGCGCGAGATCCTGACGCCGGAGCAGCGGGACAAGATGCGGGACCTGATGCCGATGCGGCGGGGACCGCGCGGTGGATTCGGCGCCCGCCAGGAGCACCAGCGCTGACGGCCGGCGCCGGCGCTGGTCGGCGCCGGCCAGGCAAGAGGAGCCCCGCTCACGGCGTGGGATGCCGCGGGCGGGGCTCGTCGCGTAGGGGGCGCGCGGCCCGGGATCGCGCCTACTCGTCGTGCAGCCCGACGACGCCGCCGGTGCCGAGGCCGCCGACGACGCCCGGCATCGTCATGAGAGCGCGGCTCGTGGGGACGGAGGCGCCGAACGCGACGAGCACGGTCTCGCCGAACAGCGCTTCAGCCTCCCCGGCCGCCGCGCGGCGCGCCGCCGCCGCCGAACATGCCGTTGCCGGCGCGTTCCCGCAGGCGGTTCTGGAAGTCCTGCTGCTGCTGCTGGAGCCGGGCGACGGCGGCCATGATCACGCGCTCGCCGGGCTCGAGGCCGCGGACCACCTCGGTGTAGTCCCAGTCGTTGACGCCGAGGAGCACCATGCGCGGCGTGGGCCCGCTCGGGGTCTGGACGAAGATGACCCCGGGACGGACGCCGGAGGCGCGCCCGGAGCGGCCGGGGCCACCCGGCCCTCCGGGGCCGCCGAAGCCGCCGGCGAACGCGCCGCCGCGGAAACGGGTGCGGCACTCGCGGAGCCGGGAGCGGTCGGCGTCGCTCAGCGAGGCGAAGCCGCCACCGGAGCGGATCTTCTCGCGGAGCGCGTTGCAGTCGGCCTGCGAGGGGGCGGCGGCGGACCCGGCGCCGGGTGCGCCTGCGGCCGGGCCGCCCTGGGTCGCGGCGGCCGGGCGGCCCGCCCCCGCGGCCCGCCGCC
>JADGGV010000710.1 GCA_019689775.1 Gemmatimonadota bacterium | reverse complement strand
CTCACACCCCCCGACTCCCTCTCATCCCGCCCCGATCTCCCTCAGGAACGCCGCGCCGTAGCGCTCGAGCTTCGCCGGGCCGACGCCGGGGATCGCCATGAGCTGGCCCTCGGTGGCCGGGCGGCGGAGCGCCATCTCGCGCAGCACGCGGTCGTTGAAGACGATGTACGCCGGCACGCCCTGCTCGTCCGCCAGCCGCTTGCGCAGCGCCTTGAGCCGCTGGAAGAGCTGCGCCTCCTCCCAGCCCAGCTCGTCGGGCGCAGCCGCGGGCGCCGGCTCCCAGCTCGGCTCGGTCTCGCCGCGCGAGCGGGCGAGCGGGGATGGCGCGGCGCGGGCGACGCGGCCGTCGCCGCCGCCACCGCTCCGCCACTCACCCACGCGCCGCACGGGCGCGCGCGCCGGCGCGGCCACCAGACGCTCGACGCTCACGCCCAGGCACACGTCGCACGAGGTGCCGCAGTCCGCCGCCTCCTCGTCGAAGTAGCGCAGGATCGCGCGGTGCCGGCAGCCGCCGCGGTCGAGCAGCTCGAACAGCGCGACCGTCGCCTGCCGCTTCTGCCGCCGCTGCGCCGGATCCTCGATGCCGTCCAGGAAGCGCTCGTGCAGCTTCACGTCCGCCCAGGAGTAGAAGACGTAGCACGACGACGGCTCGCCGTCCCGCCCGGCGCGCCCGATCTCCTGGTACCACGACTCGACGTCCTTCGGCATGTCGCGGTGGATCACGAAGCGCACGTTCGACTTGTCGATCCCCATGCCGAACGCGATCGTGGCGACGATGACGTCCACGTCGTCGCGCGCGAACGCGTCCTGCGCCGCCGCCCGCGCCTCGTCCGGCAGCCCCGCGTGGTACGCCAGCGCGCGCACGCCCTTCGCGCGCAGGAACTGCGTCATCTGCTCGACCGCCGCGCGCGACATGCAGTAGACGATCCCGCTCTCCCCGGCGTGCCGCCGCACCAGCGTCAGGATCTCCCTCCGCGTATCTCCGCCCTGCCCCTTCTTGCGCGCGTAGAGCCGCAGGTTCGGGCGAAAGAACGAGCCCTTGTAGCCGGCCGGCTTCCGCATCCCGAGCTGGCGCAGGATGTCGCGGGCGACGGCCCGCGTCGCCGTCGCGGTCAGCGCCAGCACCGGGATGTCGAGCTGCTCCTTGAGCCCCGCCAGCCGCCGGTACGACGGCCGGAAATCGTGCCCCCACTGCGAGATGCAGTGCGCCTCATCCACCACCAGCAGCGACACCGGGCACCCCGTCACGAAGTCGCGCAGCGAGCCGTCCAGCGCCTCCGGCGCCAGGTAGACCAGCTCGTACTCGCCCCGCCGGAACGACGCCAGGCGACGTCGCCGCTCCTCCGGCTCCAGCGTGGAATTGATCGCCGTCGCCCGGAAACCCAGCTCCCGCAGCGCGTCGACCTGGTCCTTCATCAGCGAGATGAGCGGGCTGATGACCAGCACCGTCCCGGGGAGGATCCGCGCCGGGAGCTGGAACGTGAGCGACTTCCCCGCCCCCGTCGGCATGACCGCGATGCAGTCCTTCCCCGCCAGGACGGCGCGGATCACCTCCTCCTGGCCGGGGCGGAAGTCGTGATAGCCGAACACGTCGCGGAGGACGCGCCGGGGGTCGAGCTCGGTCTGCGGATCGGGCATGCCCAGGGCTTCTACGCGGGTTGAAACTCGTTGCACGGGCGGCCGCCGGTCGAGCGGGGGCGTGGAGGGG
>JADGGV010000709.1 GCA_019689775.1 Gemmatimonadota bacterium | reverse complement strand
ACACCCCCCCCCCCACACCCCCGCGGGGGGGGGGGGGGGGGGGGCGCGGGGCCCCCCCCCCCCGCCGTCCCGAGTTACAGGAGCTTGTACAGCAGCTCGATCACCAGACCGAACAGCGCCACGCCTTCGATGAGCGCCGCCAGGATGATCGCCGCCGTCTGGATGTTGCCCGCCGCCTCCGGCTGCCGGGCGATGCCCTCCGCCGCGCTACCGCCGATCCGGCCGATGCCCAGACCGGCACCGATCACGACCAACCCCGCGCCGATCCCCGAGCCGAACAGCGACAGATAGTTCTTCGGGTCCGCCGCACCCAGGTTGGCACCCGCCTCCTGAATGAACGCCAGAATGGGATGAAGCATCTTGCCTCTCTCGTGTCGTCAGGGGTTCCGGTTCGCCCGCTCTCCGACCAACCGGAAGAGCCCCCTCTCCCCCGGTCGCCGGCCGCCGCTTCCCGGCCCCAGGGGCCCGCGGCCTTCCCCGGCGCCTCCGCCGGGTACGTTACGACGGGCGGTTCGAGCGACCCCACCCGAAGGCGCACCACGTCGCGGTGCGCTGCCACTCTCCCGTCATCGACCCTCGTCGGCCGCGGCGCCGCCCCCGCCGGGGCACCGCGTCACCCGCTCGTCGCAGGCCGAAGGCCGACCGCCCGGCCCCCTCAGTGCGCGTGCCGGATCAGCCCGATGAACACCGACGTCAGCATGGCGAAGATGTACGCCTGGAGGAACGCCACGAAGAGCTCCAGCAGCATGATCGCCACCGACATCAGGATCGGCGCCACCACCGGCACCACCGTCATCCAGATCCCGCCGGCCATGATCGCCAGGCCGACGAGCGCCAGGATCACGAAATGGCCCGCGTTCATGTTCGCGAACAGACGGATCGCCAGCGCGAACGGCTTCGTCAGCTTCCCGAGCAGCTCGACCGGCGTCATGATCGCCAGCATCAGCGCCTTGCCGACCGGGCCCATCCCTTCCGGCGCGTAGAAGATCGTCTTCGCGTACCCCGACGGACCGAGCGACTGGAACCCGGCGACCTCGATCATGATGAACGACAGGATCGCCAGCGCCGCCGTCACCGAGATGTTCGCCGTCGCCGTCGCACCCCACGGCAGCAGGCCGAGCAGGTTCGAGACGAGGATGAAGAAGAACAGCGACAGCACGTACGGCACGTACTTCTCGCCCCCGTGCCCGATGTTCGCCATCACCACCTCGTCCCGCAGGAAGATCACGAACGCCTCGATCATGTTCGCCAACCCGCGCGGCGCCTTCTCCGCACCCTCGCGCGTCGTCCGCCGAGCCGTCCAGATCATGATCGTCGCGACCAGCACCGCCCCGATCAGCATCATCACCACGTGCTTCGTCGGCGACAGGTCGATCGTCACCGGACCGACGTGCACCACCCAGCGCGGCAGATGCACGACCCCCCACGGCGCCTCCCACTCGTGGGAGTCCGTCACGTGGTGCATGATCGTCTCACCCAGGTTCGGCTGAGAGCGACCCGCCTCCTGCACCCACGCGAACAACGTCCCGATCATCGGCTCCGCATCCCCGTACGGAAGAACACTGGCTCCAGCAACAACAGCACGAAGAAGATCCCCGCCAGCCCCAGCAGCGCCGGCGCCGCCGGGAGCGTCGCAACCCGCTTCACCACCAACGCAGCGACCACCCCCCCCACCCCGCCGCCCAGCCCGGCCCCCCGCCCGCGACCCAAAGAAA
>JADGGV010000708.1 GCA_019689775.1 Gemmatimonadota bacterium | reverse complement strand
ATGCCCGGCGCGGCGGGAGGGGGGCAAGGGCGGGCGCGCCGGCGGCGCGGCCGGGCGCATGACGGCGCCCGGCCTCCATGGCGTCACCCCGGGGCCGCGCGGCGGCTCCCGGACCGCGGCGGCGCCCGGCCTCACGCGCCGTCGAAGAGCCCGAGCTGGCCGCGCGGGTCGGGGCGCCGGAACGCCGCCGTCGACAGCTCGGGCAGGCGCGGCGCGAGCCCCGCCTTCCGCCGCGCCGCCTCGAAGAGCTGCTCGAGCTGGTCGGCGTACGCGCCGCCGCCGCGCATCCGCTCGTGCCAGCGCGACTCGTACAACCGGCCGCCCCGGGCGTCGCGTAGCCGGCCCAGGATCTTCTCCTTCCGCTCCGGCATGTGCCGGTCGAGCCACCCCTCGAACAGATCCTTCAGGCCGTGCGGCAGGCGCAGCAGGACGTACCCCGCCGTGCGCGCGCCGGCATCCGCCGCGGCGCGCAGGAGCGCCGGGATCTCCTCGTCGTTCAGCCCCGGGATGATCGGCGCGACCAGCGTGCCGACCGGGACGCCCGCCTTCGCGAGCGTCTCGATCGCCGCCAGCCGGCGCGCCGGCGTGGCCGCCCGCGGCTCCATGATCCGCTGGAGCTCCGGCCGGAGCGTCGTGAGCGACACGTACACGCCCGCCGCATCGAACGACGCCAGCTCGGCCAGCAGGTCCACGTCCCGCGTCACCAGGTGGCTCTTCGTGACGATCCCCACCGGGTTGCGGAACTCGACGAGCACCTCGAGCACCCGGCGCGTGATGCGCAACCGCCGCTCCACCGGCTGGTACGGGTCCGTCACCCCCGACAGCGCGATGAAGCGCGGCTCCCACGACGGCTTCATCAGCTCCGCCCGCAGCAGCTCGGCCGCGTCCGGCTTCGCCAGGATCTTCGTCTCGAAGTCCAGCCCCGCGGAGAACCCCAGGTACTCGTGGAACGGCCGCGCGAAGCAGTAGATGCAGCCGTGCTCGCATCCCCGATAGGGGTTGACGCTCGTCTCGAAGCCGACGTCCGGACTGTCGTTGCGCGCGATGATCGTCCGCGTCGCATCCCGCAACACCTGCGTCCGCGGCGCCGGGTCGTCCGGATCCCGCGCCTCCGCGTCCGGCATGTACTCGATCCGCTCGAAGCGGTTCGGCGGGTTCTCCGCCGCGCCGCGCCCGCGGATCGGCACGGGGCGCGCATCGAAGCCGCTCATGCCGCCCCCGCCAGCCGCGCCACCAGCGCGCGCTCCCGCTCGCCGAACCACGGCGGCTCCCCCGCCGCCGCGTTCGCCGCCATGTGCTCCGGGCTCGACGTCGCCGGGATCACCACGTGGCACCGCGGGTCGCTCAGGATCCACGTCAGCAGCGCCTGCGGCCACGTCCGGATCCCGAACTCCGCCAGCGGCGCCAGCGCCTCCGCCGCGGGCGCCCGCCGCAGCAGTTCCCCCTCGCCGAACGGCCGCATCACGACGACGCCGAGCCCGAGATCCGCCGCCAGCGGCAGGATCTCCCGCTCCACCGCCCGCTCGCGCGGGTTGTACGGCACCTGGATCGCATCGAGTCGCCCCGTCTCCATGACCCGCCGCAGCTCGCCGAACGCGCCCGGCGAGTAGTGCGTCGCCCCCACGGCCCGCACCGCGCCCCGCTCCCGCAGCCCCTCCAGCAGCGCGAGCTGCTCCGGCCACGCGACCAGATTGTGCACCTGGTACAGGTCGATGC
>JADGGV010000707.1 GCA_019689775.1 Gemmatimonadota bacterium | reverse complement strand
GCCGCATGGCGGGAGGCCGCCGCGGCCACCACCCCCCAGCCCGGCGCCACGAGAACGTCCGTCACCGCCGGCTTCCCCTGCGTCACCGTGCCCGTCTTGTCCAACACGACCGTGTCCACCGCCTCCGCCCGCTGCAACGCCTCGCCCCCCTTGATCAGGATGCCGAGCTCGGCGCCCTTCCCCGTCGCCACCATCACCGCCGTCGGCACGGCCAGCCCCATCGCGCACGGACAGGCGATGACCAGCACCGCGACCGCCGCCGCGAACGCGCGCACCAGCGGCGCGCCCGGCGCCAGGACGTACCAGGCGACGAACGTGAGCACCGCGGTCGACAGCACGACCGGGACGAAGATCGCGCTGATCCGGTCCGCCAGCGCCTGCACCGGCGCACGCGAGCCCTGCGCGTCGCGCATGAGCCGCACGATCCGCGCGAGCACGCTCGCCTCGCCCACCGCCGTCGCACGGTAGCGGAACGAGCCGTTCAGGTTCAGCGTGCCGCCGATCACGCGGTCGCCGGGGCGCTTCGGCACCGGCATCGACTCGCCCGTCAGCATCGACTCGTCCACCGCGCTCGCGCCGGCGACGACCTCACCGTCCACCGGCACGCGCTCGCCGGGACGCACGAGCACGACGTCGCCCGCGCGGACCCGCTCCACCGGGACGTCGACCTCGGCGCCGTCGCGCACGATCCGCGCGGTCGGCGGCTGGAGCGAGGCCAGACCGCGCAACGCCGCGGACGTGCGACGCTTCGCCCGCGCCTCCAGCGTGCGGCCGACCAGGATCAGCGCCAGGATCGTCACCACCGCCTCGTAGTAGACGTCCGGCGCCACGCCACGCGACGTGAAGAACGACGGCGCCAGCGTCGCCACCACGGAGAACAGGTACGCCGCGCCCGTCCCCACCGCGATCAGCGTGTTCATGTCCGCCGCGCGATGCCTGAACGCCGCCCACGCCCGCGTGTAGAAGTCGCGCCCCGCCCCCGCCATCACCGCCGTCGTCAGCACCAGCAGCACGAGCGATAGCCCCCGCGCCGGCACCGCGTACAGCCACGGCAGCGCCCGGGCGAGGACCGGGTCCAGCACCCGCATCGCCCAGTGCATGAACGGATCGGCGCCGCCCGCACCGCCGTGCGCCGCCGCCGCCATCACCGGCATCGACAGCACCATCGCCACCGCCGCCGCCGCCAGCGCCGCCACCGCCTTCCGCCGCAGCGACCGGTACTCCGCCGCCTGCGCCCGCTCCCGCTCCGCCTCCTCCTCGATCGCCGTCCGCTCCGGCGCCGGCAGCTCCGACTCGTACCCCGCCTTCCGCACGACCTCGACCAGCGCCTCCGGGCTCACCACCCCCGGATCGTAGGCGACGGTCGCGTTCGCCATCATCAGGTTCACCACCGCCGTCGCCACCCCCGGAGACCGCTCCAGCGCGCGCTGCACCCGCGCCTGGCACGCGGCGCACGTCATCCCGCCCACCGGCAGCGTGATCGTGGCTTCGGTCCGCGCGCCGGGCGCGTCACGTCCGCGGGCATCGACGGCGGGGGCGCTGGCGCCCGAGCCGGCGGGCAGGGCGGCGGGAGCGCGGCCGGTCCGGGCGACTCCGGGCTCGCCCGGCACGGTCGGCGCCCGGCCCGCGGCGGCCGAGGCATCCCGCTCCCGCCCGGACGCCCGGCGCACGGACATCGCCCCGAACGCCCCGCGCAGGAACCACAGGTTCACGCCC
>JADGGV010000706.1 GCA_019689775.1 Gemmatimonadota bacterium | reverse complement strand
GCGCGGGGGGGGGGCCCCCGGGGCGGGGGCGGGGGGGGCGGGGGGGGGCGCGGGCGGGCGGGCGCCCGCGGCGGCAGGCCGCGCGCCCTCCTCCAGCGCGCCCTCCCAGCGCGCCAGCACCATGGTGGCCAGGCAGTTGCCGACCAGGTTCGTGGTCGTGCGCGCCATGTCCATGAGGACGTCCACGCCGAGGAGCATGGCCACGGCCTCCAGCGGGAGCCCGAACGACGCGACCGTGCCGGCGAGGATGACGAGCGCGGCGCGGGGCACGCCGGCCACGCCTTTGCTTGTCAGCATGAGCGTCAGCATCATGACGAGCTGCTGCCCGATCGAGAGGTGGATCCCCGCGACCTGCGCGCAGAAGATCGAGGCCACCGCCAGGTACAGCGTCGTCCCGTCGAGGTTGAAGGAGTACCCCGTGGGCAGCACGAAGGCCACGATGCGCCGCGGCACGCCCAGCCCCTCCAGCACCTCCATCGCCCGCGGCAGCGCCGCCTCCGACGATGTGGTCGAGAACGCGATCAGCGCCGGCTCCTTGACCGCCGCGACGAAGCGCCGCAGCGGCACCTTCGCCAGCTTCGCGATCGGGACCAGCACGGCCACGATGAAGACGACGAGCGCGACGTAGAGCGTCAGCACGGCCTTCCCCAGCCCCAGCAGCACGCTCAACCCGGACTGCCCGACCACGACCGCGATCGCCGCCGCGATCCCGACCGGCGCATACAGCATGACCAGCCCGGTCAGCTTGAACATCGTCTCGGCCAGCCCCTCGCAGACGCGCAGCACCACCTGCCGGTGCTGCGCCTTCACCCGCGCCAGCGCCAGCCCGAACAGGATCGACCAGAAGACGACCTGGAGCACCTCGTTGCTCGCCGCCGCCTCGAAGAAGCTCTGCGGCACGATGTGCTCGAGGAGCGTCGAGAGCGACGTGTGCGACGTCGCCAGCCCCGAGACCTCCGATGCCGAGCCCGTCAGCGGCAGCCCCACCCCGGGACGCGCCAGGTTCACCGCCACCAACCCCACGAACAGCGCCAGCGTCGTGACGATCTCGAAGTAGACGATCGACTTCAGCGCCAGCCGGCCCACGTTCTTCAGATCATCGCCGTGCCCCGCGATCCCCACCACGAGCGTGGAGAACAGGATCGGCACGATGATGCTCTTGATGGCCCGCAGGAAGATCGTCGAGAGCGGCTTGATCGAGACCGCCGCGCCCGGGAAGTAGTAGCCGAACACGATGCCGGCGACCATCCCGATCAGCATCCACTGGGTCAGCGTGACCCGACGCAGTCGCTGCCACATAGGCTCTGGGGTTCGGGGGAAGGTGTGGGGCCTGGCCCGGGACCCGCGCGCCGCGAGCGGACTCCGGGCGCCGTCGACACCGCCGCGCGGCTACGCCGCGAAACCGACCGATGCGTTGCGGGAGGAACGGCAAAAGCTCGCCCTGGATCCCGGAAAAATCAAGGGCGGCCGCGACTTGAGCGAGCCCGGCCGGCGGCGCGGGGCGCCACGGGCCAGTTCGCTGCGGCCGGCGCGACTGGCTCGCGGCCGGCGACGCCGGGCGGCCGCGTCCTTGCACATGCATCTCCTTTGTCGAACGTAGGTTACGACACTCGAATGGAGGTGCGCCTATGCGTGGGATCGCGAGGGTGACGCGGTGGCTGGTGGTCGCGGGCGCGGCGGCGGTGCTGGCGGCGTGTGCGGCGGCGGTGGGCGGGG
>JADGGV010000705.1 GCA_019689775.1 Gemmatimonadota bacterium | reverse complement strand
GCATGCTCGAGGGCGAGTCCTGCCGCGCGGGCGCGCGCCGGCTCGGCATCGACAAGACCACCGCCTGGCGCTGGCGCCACCGCCTGCTCGAGCGCTTGCGCGAGCGTCTCCTGGACCCGACGTCGGACGCATCGGTCGGCCCGGTCGTTGGCGTGCCCCGCGGCCCCGATGCTTCGTCGGCCGTGCCGGCTGCTCTGCTCGGCGGCACGGTGGAGCTGCTGGAGGCGCGAGTGCTCGTCTGTCGCAAGGGCGAGCGCAACCTGGGACGGCCCGCGCTGCGACGGGGGCGCCGCTTCCCGATCCTCCCCGGGTTGGGCGGGCCGGCGACGACGCGCGAGCCGGTTCCGGCGTCGACGTTGCCCGCGACCGGCGTGCGTCTGCGGGACGAGCGGGGGAGCGTGGCTTCCGAGATCGCCACGCTGCTGCTGGCCCACGATCGGCGGGAGCACGCCCGGGCGACGCTGGTCTGGCATGCCGCGCCCCCCACAACGGCGGAACTCGCCGCTCTGCTCGGTCTGCCGTCGCACAGGCCCGAGCCGAACCAGGAGTCGAAGCCGGCGACGCTGCATGCGACGCCACGCGCGACGCGACACGCGACGCCGCACACCGCAGGGCACGCGCCACCGGACGCGATGCAGGACGCGGTACCACACGCGGCACCACACGCGACGTCGCCCGCGGCGCCACACGCGGTGCAGCACGCCGTGCAGGACGCATCGGGGCCGATGACCGGCGACGCCGACGCCGGCTGGAGTCAGGGGGGCAAGCCAGTCGCGGCGGGCCGGATCGCCGCTGGCGGCGTGGTGCTGCGCCTCCTCAGCCGCGGACGGTTGCACTCGCCATACGGCGATCTCGCCCGAAGCTACGGGCTCGACCATCGGCGCGCGCCCTTCTCCGAGCCCGGATGGCAGACGGCCGACCCCCGGGGCCGCAGGCCGCCACGTCGCGCGGAGCATCTTGGGACGGCTTCCAGCGCGTTGCGGCGGCTGCGCGCCTGGCTGCGTCGGTTCCATGGTGTCGCGACGAAGTACCTGCTGCGCTACTGGGCCTGGCACCGCTTCCTCGACGTCCTCAGCCGTGAGGCGGCGATCGCGCGGCTCCTGGCGATTGCCAGGTGACTCGGCGAATGATCCGAGGAAACCGCTGCAACGCCTTGCGCAGGAAAATCCGCCGCGAGACGGGGCGCGCTCGGGCCGGCGAAGGGGCTACGGCTGCTGCGGCGACCCCTCTACGTGATCGGGCGCGGCGTGCGGACGGATTCCGCGCACCTCACGCGGCCGTGGGGCGGCGAGTGGGAGCGCACGCCGGCGGCGGTGTCGGGACTGGCGCCGGCGACGTCGCGGCTGGCACCAACTTTCTCGCTGCTGCTGCCGCCGCCGTTGGGCGGTCCGCAGCCTCGGACCCGCGCCCTGCCGCGCGGGCCGACGCGATCCGACGGCCTGGCGAGAAGCCATGGTCCGCGCGCCTCGCCCGACGCGCGATCGGGTCCGAGGCGCGTCGCGCCAGGCCCGCCTCAATCGACCGTCCAGGGATCGCATCTCTGACGACCACCGCGTGGCCGGCACCACCAACGATTCCAGCAGACAGCGCCCGATAGTGCCGCGCGGGTCTACGCCTCCCCGGCGGGCGCGGCAGCGCCCCCCGGCAACGACGCCGTCCGGCGCGAGCGCCTGTGGCGCAGGGTAGTGGGTGGCCGGGGTCGGACGGCGGGGGGCGCCGGGG
>JADGGV010000704.1 GCA_019689775.1 Gemmatimonadota bacterium | reverse complement strand
GGGCCCCGGCCCCCCCGCCCCGCCCCCCACCCCACCCCGGGGCCCCCCCGCCGGGCGGGGCGCGCCCGCCGCTCCGGCGCGCCGTGCGCCGCCACCGCCTGCGCCTTCGCGGCGGTCGGCAACACCAGCAGCGTGAGCCCGATGGCAAGCACTCGCCTCACGAGTTCAACTCCTGCAAGAGCGACCGCAGCTCGTCCTCCGAGAGGTCGTCCAGCGAGGTCCCGCCAGCGGCGAGCCCATCGTCGGAACTCCCCGGGAGCCGCATCATCAATCCACGCCCGTCCACGCTCACCGCGCTCGCCGGCGCGCCCGCCGGCACCGGCTCCACACCCCGGCCGTGGCGCCGGATCGCCACGCCGCCGAGCAGCACCGCCGCGATGCTGGCCGCCAGCAGCGCCGACGCCGGGACGTACGGCAAGCGCCGCCGTCGGGTCGTGGCCGCGAGCACGCGGGCCTCGAGGCCGGCCGGCAGCTCGGCCGGGTGACGCGCCAGGAGCTCGACGACCTCGGCCTCCGCGCGGCAATCGTCGCACACCGCCAGGTGCGCGTCGACGGCCGCCGCCGCGGCGGGCCCCAGTCGTCCCGCAATCCGGTCCGGGAGCAGGTCCCGCACCCGCTCGCAGTCGCCGCCGCTCATTTCAGCAACTCCCGTAGCCGCTTGATCCCGAGGTGGTAATTCACCCGCGCCGAGCCCTCCGTGCTCGCCGTCAGCTCGGCAATCTCCTGGTAGCTCAGCCCCTGGTAGACCCGCAGCGAGACCGCAAGCCGCTGCTTCTCCGGGAGCCGCGCGAGCGCCTCGGCGACGCGCTCCGCTTCGGCGGAGAAGCGGATCCCGACGGACGGGTCGTCGTTCCCGGGCACGTCGCCCGCGGCCGCGATGTCCACCTCTCGCCACCGCGCCCGACGCCGCGCCAGCGAACGGGCCGAGTTGCTCGCGATCCGCAGCACCCAGGTCCGGAAGCTCGCCTCGCCGCGGAAGCGGCCCAGCGCCGCCAGCGCGTTGACCCACGCGTCCTGGGCCGCATCCTGCGCCAGATCCCGGTCGCCCAGGACGCGCAGGGCCACGTCGTACACATCGGCCAGATGGCGCGCGATCAGGCGCTCGCGTGCCTGGGCGTCGCCCGACCGGGCCGCCGCCACCAGCCGCGCCTCGTCGAACGCCACCGCGTCCGCCCGCTGCCCGGGAGCCGTCGTGCTCACTTCCTGTTGACGCCCACAGGGCCCTCGTCGTTAAACGCCGCACGCCCCACCCGTATCCGACGGGCGGGGCGTGCTCGGCCAGACGTTCGAACGAATCAGACTTGCACCTTGGCCTGCTCCGAAACGAGGGCCCGCAGATCCTTCGACGGCTTGAAGATCGGCACCGCCCGGGAAGGCACCTCCACCGGATCGCCCGTGCGCGGGTTGCGCGCCATCCGCGAGCGGCGCTTCCGCACCTTGAACGTGCCGAAGCCACGGATCTCGATGTGGCTGTGGTCCGACAGCGCGTTCTTGATGGCGTTGAGGAGCCCGTCCACGACGAGTGCGCAATCCTTCTTGGTGATGCCAGGGCCGATCGCGGCGGCGACCTGCTCGACGAGGTCGGCTTTCGTCATGATCCCTCCCTACCGGGTGCTGGAGTTGTGGAAAATGGAAGCGGCGCTCCCGCCGATCCGTGTGACTCGCCAGAGTTGGCCCTACCGCGGTCGCGGAGCCGTCCCGGCCGCCGACGGCCGTAACGGCTC
>JADGGV010000703.1 GCA_019689775.1 Gemmatimonadota bacterium | reverse complement strand
CATAGCGTCGCCAGCGTCAGATGTTTATACGCGACAGCGACGCTGCTGGGGCTGCGCGGGATCGCGTTCAGCACGCCGACGACGGGCGAGGAGCCGGACTTCGACGGGCTGCGGGGGTGGGTGGCGCGGGTGCTGGAGACGCTCCTGGAGATCGAGGAGCTGCGGCTCGTGAACGTGAACATCCCGCCGCGCCCCCGCGGCGTGTGCTGGACGCGGCAGTCGGTGCGGCACTACGACGGCCGTGTGGTGCCGGCCCGCGATCCGCAGGGGCGCGAGATCTTCTGGATCACCGTACGGCCCGTGGAACACGTCGAGCCGGGTACCGACCGTTGGGCCGTGGAGCACGACCTGGTCTCGATCACGCCGCTGCGGCTCGACCTGACGGACGAGCGGGAGCTGCACGAGGCGACGACGCGGAAGCCGCTGGAATAGCGAGGGTTACGCACGTCGGGCGCCGGGTCGTGCCGCCGGCGCGCGCACCGGTGCAAGTGGGCGCACGTCCGCATGGGCGGGGCGCGCCGGGGCTCCCGCTCCGCGAGCCGGTCGTGATCCACGAGCCGATCGAGGTCCACCGCACGTCCGCGCGGGTGCGGCGCGCCGGCCCGCGTCGGCGACCGAACGCCCGCCCTCACCGTTTTTCCCCACAGCTTTCCAAGCGATCCCCTACACCACCGCCTCGCCGCCGGCGGCATCGTACGCTTGGGCGATCCCGAACGCGGAGGCGTGCGATGGAGACGTGGGGCAAGCCGAGGGGCGTCCCGGCGATCCGCTCGATCGTGGTCCCGCTGGACGGCTCGGCGTACGGGCACACGGCGCTCGCGTGGGCGGTGCCGATCGCGCGGGAGACGGGCGCATGGCTGCACCTGGTGCACGTGCGCGAGGGCGCCGGCGGCGCGCGCGGGGACGAGCACCAGGGGTACCTGACCGAGGTGGCCGAGGCGGCGCGCCGCGCGCTCGGAGATGCGGTGTCGCTCGCGGTGCTCGACGCGCCGGGCGGCTTCGCGGCGCTGCCGGCGCAGCCGCGCAGCGCCGTCGCGGACGCGCTCTGCGCGTATGCGGAGCGGCACGTCGCCGGGCTCGCGGTGATGGCGACGCACGGGCGGCGTGGGCTCGGGCGGGCGTGGCTCGGCAGCGTCGCGGACGGGATCGTGCGGCATGGCGGCTCGCCGGTGCTGCTGGTCCGGCCGGGCGAGGAGATGGGCGTGGCGACGCATCGCATCCGGAACGCGATCGTCGTGCTGGAC
Source organism: Gemmatimonadota bacterium (assembly GCA_019689775.1). Classification (GTDB taxonomy): domain Bacteria; phylum Gemmatimonadota; class Gemmatimonadetes; order Longimicrobiales; family RSA9; genus JADGGV01. The sequence continues at coordinate 487 of JADGGV010000703.1, read as the reverse complement.
GGCGCGCGCGCCGGCGAGCGGGTGCTCGACGCGGCGCTCGGGGTGGCCGGGCCGGAAGCCCGCTACACGCTGCTGCGGGTCGTGCCGCCGGAGTTCGTGCCGACGAGCCCCTACGCACCGCCGGTGCCGGCCGTGAACTCGCCGCGGGTGGCTGCGGCGCGCAGCGACGCGGTGGCGTACCTCGAGCGGGTGGCCGCGCCGCTGCGGCGCGAGGGCATGGAGGTGGTGACCGCCGCGGTCGTCGCGGCCAGCGACGAGGGCGGCGCGCGGGGGTTCGCGGAGGTGGCGGGCGCGGACCTCGTCGCCTTGAGGGCGCCCGGGCTCGACGGCGCGACGGTCTCGCTGCTGGCGCCCAGCCGCGCGCTGCTGCTGTGCCCGACGCGGCTCGTGGAGCGGCCGTCGGCGCCGGTCCCGGCGACGACGCCGCTCGTAGTGGCGGAACGGGGGTAGGAGCTGAGACTTATAAACATCTGACGCTGCCGACGAA
>JADGGV010000702.1 GCA_019689775.1 Gemmatimonadota bacterium | reverse complement strand
GCCCCACCGTGCCCGCCCGACTCCGTGAAGTCGCCCACCTCCTCCCACGCCGACGGGTCCAGCCCCGCCGCCCGCATCGTCTCGCGGTAGCCGCGCAACCGCTCCGCCGCGTCGTAGTTCCCCGGCGGCCCGCCGATGAAGCCGATCCGCCGGTGCCCCAGACTCAACAGGTGGCGCACCATCGCCGTCGCGCCCCCGAAGTTGTCGATCGTGATCGTCGGCACCGCCGTCGCCCGGATCGCGCAGTTCAGCAGCACCACCGGCAGGTCGTGCGGCAGGTTCGCCTCCAGCCCCGCCGCGTCGATGTCCGGCGACATCAGCACCAGCCCGTCCACCCGCCGCCGCATCGCCCGCAGCGCCGCCTCGATCTCCTCCCGCTCGTTGTGCGACCCCGACACCAGCAGGTGGTACCGCTCCCGCTGCGCCCGCTGGTCGATCCCCCGGATCACCTCCGAGAAGAACTCCCCGTGCAGGTCCGGCAGCACCACGCCCAGCGTCCGCGTCGAGCGCGTGATCAGGCTCCGCGCCGTCTCGTTCGGCACGTACCGAAGCGACGACGCCACCTCCCACACCCGCCGCCGCGTCTCCTCCCGCACCGGCCCGCTCTCGTTCAGCACGCGCGAGACCGTCGCGACGGAGACGCCGGCCGCGCGCGCCACGTCCTTGATCGTCGCACTCCCCGAGCTCGCTGCGGCACGTCGCGCCACGTCGTTCTCCCGTCGTGGGGCGAAGGGGGTCGCTAGAGTGGAAACGATTACAGAGGGTACGTCGTGACGGGGCGGCGCGTCAAGGTTGTTGTGGAAACGATTACAACGCCGCGATGAACCGGAACGCGGCGATGGACTCGAACGCGGCGACGGACCCGGAACGAGGCGACGGAGGGGGAGCGCGGCGGCGGACCCGGAACGAGGCGATGAACCCGGGAGTGCGGCGACGGACCCGGAATGAGGCGACGGACCGAAAGCGTGCCGGCGGACCGGGAGCGGCGGCGGCACATCTCGGCTGCGGCAGCGCCGGTGGGCTGCGGCCATACCGGTCGTCCAGGCCGGCGCCCGTCGGCTGCGCCGGTACGCGGCTGCGCCGGCGCCGGTCACCGGTGGTGGCGCGCGGCGGCGGCACGCTATGCCCGCGCCGGTCGGCTGCGGTGATACCGGTCACCCAGGCCTGCGACGGCCGGCTGCGCCGGCATGCGGCTGCTCTTGCCCGCCGCCGCCGTCGCCCGCGACGGGCTACCGCAAGCCGCCAACCGCGAGCGGCCGAAACCGCCGTTGCCGTTTTGTGTTCCTCTGAGGCACCCAAAACGCCGCGCGCGTCCTCGCCGCGAGCGCCGTTGGCACATTGGTGCCGTATACTGCGCCGAATCCGCCACTCGCGACGCCGGCCGCCGGCGTCTGGCGGCTTCGTGCCGGCGATCGCCGTGTCGAGGATCGCCGCGCCGTGCCGGCTCTCGACGTGACCGGCCACGGTGAGCGGAGATCGCCAAGCCGTCCTGTCGTCCTGGGCGGCGATCCTCGATGTCCCAGCTACCTGGATGAACGCTGATGCGCCGGTCGGCGACGGGGGGTGTCGCGACTCGTCGCGTCGGGTTCGGGTACGGCGACCCCCGACGGGGACGCCGTCGCCGATCCCGGGCTGCCGCGGGGATTGGCCGTCTGGATCGCCACCGACGCCGCCAACCGTGGGCGTGCGTCTGCCAGGGGATCGGGGGTGCGGGCCGGGGTAGCGAAGAGC
>JADGGV010000701.1 GCA_019689775.1 Gemmatimonadota bacterium | reverse complement strand
CGGCGGAGTGGGAGGGCGGGGGAGCGGAGGAGCGGGCGACGGCCGTTCCGCCCACGCTCCCGCTCTCCCACTCTCCCGCTCACCCCCTCGGCATCATGGCGCTTCAGGAAGAACTCGAGCGGGACGGCGTCCGGCTCTTCAGGCGGCGGAGCCATTTCCCGCTCATCCTCGTGGTCCTGCTGGGGCTGGAGCTGTGGCTCACGCCGGCGGCGCCGTGGCCGGCGTGGGCGGAGGCGGCGTGGACGGCGCTCTGCCTCGGGCTCGCGCTGGCCGGCGAGTGGATCCGCGCCTACACGGTCGGGCGCGTGCCGGGCGGGACGTCGGCGCGGCAGACCCGGGCGCCCGGCGGCGGCACGCTCAACACCTCCGGCTTCTACTCCGTCGTCCGGCACCCGCTCTACCTCGGCAACTTCCTGATCTGGGCCGGGCTCGCGCTGCTGGCGCGCTCGTGGCGCTTCGAGCTGATCGTCGTGCTCGTCTTCTGGGTCTACTACGAGCGGATCATATTCGCCGAGGAGGCGTACCTGCGGCGCACGTTCGGCGCCGCGTTCGTCGACTGGGCGGCGCGCACGCCGGCGTTCCTGCCGGCCTTCGCGCAGTGGCGCCCCGCCGAGCTGCCGTTCTCGTGGCGCGTCGTCGTGCGGCGCGAGCACTCCTCCGCGTTCGCCATCGTCGTGGTGTACGCGGCCGTCGTCTACGCCCGCGACCTGTTCGCCGACGGTCGGGTCGGCGCGCATCCGGTCGTGCTCGCCGTGCTCGGCGTCAGCCTCGTGCTCTTCCTGGTGGCCATCTATCTCACGCGCCGCACGCGGGTCCTGAGCGTCCCCGGCCGCTAGCCGCGCCGTCCTTCACCATTTCTTCACATATCCCTGACGTTCCGATCACCATGGCGCCCGGGCGTCGAGTTACGTTTAGGAACACCGCACACACAACCGGGAGAGCCGCTGGGACGGATGGACGCAGCAACGGGAGGGGTCGTGCTGGTCGCCGAGGACGACGACCTCGTGCGCAAGCTCGTCGTCCGCGTCCTCGCACGCGCCGGGTACGGCGTGGTGGGCGTGGCGACGGCGTCGGAGGCGTCGCGGCTGGCCGCGGAGGCGCCGGGCGCGATCGACCTGCTGCTGACGGACGTCGTGCTGCCGGATCAGCGCGGGACGGAGCTGTTCGAGTCCGTGCGCCGGAGTCAGCCGGACGTGCGGGTCGTGTTCATGTCGGGGTACCCCGCGGAAGTGGCGGAGCGCGTGCCGGGCGGTCCGCTGCCGGGCCCGTTCCTGCCCAAGCCGTTCGACCCGGCGGAGCTGGTGCGGGCGATCGACGGCGTGCTGGCGCGGGAGGGGGCGGGGTGAGCGCGGGCCGGCGGCTCAGCCGGCGGCGTCGGCGAGCGGCGCGTCGAGGAGGGTGCGGATGCGGCTGGCGAGGTCCTCGGGCGTGAAGGGTTTCTGGAGGTAGGCGATCCCGTCGTCGACGGTGCCGTGGCGGCCGCGCAGCTCGTCGGCGTACCCGGACATGAAGAGGACGCGGAGGCCGGGGCGGAGCTTGGCGAGGTGGCTGGCGAGGGCGCGGCCGCTCATGCGCGGCATGACGACGTCGCTGAGGAGGAGGTCGATGCGCTCGGCGTGTTGGGCGGCGAGCGCGAGGGCCGCCTCGCCGTCGGCGGCCTCGAGGACGGTGTAGCCCTGGCGCTGGAGGACGCGGCGGGCGAGCGAGCGGACGGAGGGCTCGTCCTCGACGAGGAGCACGGTCTCGGGGCCGC
>JADGGV010000700.1 GCA_019689775.1 Gemmatimonadota bacterium | reverse complement strand
CCAACCGGGGGGGGGCCGGGCCCACCCCCCCCCCCCCCCGGGGGGGGGCCGGCCCCCCGGGCGGGGCCCCGCCCCGTTTTTTGCGCCCCTCCGGACGAGCGCCTACATTTCCGTCGATCCGAGCGGCGATCGGCGGCGCGCGGGGCGCACGGCCGTGCCGTCGGACCCGTTCCTGCACACGCGCCCCGGAGGTCGCCATGGCCACCGATGCCTCGACCGTCGACGCCCGGCTCCAGGCGCAAGCTCGCTGATGCGCTCGCGACGATGATCGAGCCAGTCACCCACATCCTGCGGCGGTACCCGGCGTGAGCGACGTCGAGCGGCTCAAACGCGAGGCGGCCGCGCGCGCGGTCGAGTTCGTCGAGGACGGCATGGTGCTCGGCCTCGGCACCGGCTCGACCGTCCGCCACGTCCTCGAGCTCCTGGCCGAGCGCCGCAAGGCGGGTGCGCTCCGGCGGGTGGTCGGCATCCCCACGTCGCGGGCCACCGAGTGGCTGGCCCGCGAGCTGGGGTTGCGGATCGCCACGCTCGAGCAGGAGCCACGCCTCGACCTGACCATCGACGGCGCCGACGAGGTCGACCCGCAGCTCAACCTGATCAAAGGGCTGGGCGGCGCGCTCCTCTGGGAGAAGATCGTGGCGTCGGCCTCGGAGCGGCTGCTCATCGTCGCCGATGAGGCGAAGCTCGTCGGCCGCCTCGGCGAGCGGGCCCCGCTTCCCGTCGAGGTCGTGCCGTTCGGGTGGAACACGCACCTGGCCTTCCTGGACAATCTCGGCGCGGAGCCCGTGCTCCGCCGGACGGCGAACGGCAGCCCGTTCGTGACCGACGGCGGGCACTACCTCATCGATTGCCACTTCCCGAACGGCATCGCGGAGCCGATCCGCTTGCAGCGGGAGCTCCGCCAGCATGCCGGCGTGGTGGAGTCGGGGCTCTTCCTCGGCCTGGCCGACGCGGTGGTCGTGGCGGGTCCCTCCGGCACGCGGGTGCTGCATCCCGAAGGGGTGTCGGGATGAGCATCAAGATCGCGCCGTCGGTCCTGTCGGCGGACTTCGGCCGCCTTGCCGAGGAGGTCGCGCGCGCCGAGGCGGCGGGCGCGGACTGGATCCACCTCGACGTGATGGACGGCCACTTCGTCCCCAACATCACCATTGGTCCGCAGGTCGTGGCCGCGGTGCGGCAGGCGACTGGGCTGTTCCTCGATGTGCACCTGATGATCTCGGAGCCGGACCGCTACCTGGACGTCTTCGTCGAGGCCGGCGCGGACGGCCTGACGGTGCACCAGGAGACGTGTCCGCACCTGCACCGGACCGTCGAGCGGATCCGGGACCTCGGCGCGCGCCCCGCCGTCGCGCTCAACCCGGCCACACCGGTGCACACGCTGGACGAGATCCTGCCCTACCTGGACATGGTGCTGATCATGACCGTGAACCCCGGGTTCGGCGGGCAGAGCTTCATCCCCACCAGCACGCCGAAGATCGCTCGGCTCCGCTCGGAGCTGTCGAACCGGGGCCTGGCGGACGTCGAGATCCAGGTCGACGGCGGCATCTCGCCGCAGACCGCGCCGGAAGTGTGCGCGGCGGGCGCGACGGTGCTGGTCGCCGGCGCCGCGGTCTTCAACCACGAGGCCTCGGTCGCCGCCAACATCGCCGCGCTGCGCCGCTCGGTCGGCGCGCTGTAGGCCGGCGGCGCGGGCGACGCGCCCGCTCGCGGCGCCCCCCCCCCCCCCCCCCCCCCCCCCCCCCGCGCGCGGGGGCCCCCC
>JADGGV010000699.1 GCA_019689775.1 Gemmatimonadota bacterium | reverse complement strand
GGCGTCACCCGGGCGCCGGTCGGCCCACGCCGGAGGGGCGGGGCCGGATGAGCGGTCCGGTCACGGGATCGTGACGGCGCACGCCTGGGCTCGAGGAGACGAGAGGCCGGGTGCAGGGTCGCGCGGAGGGTCGACCTGGCGGATGAGGCCCGCGGGGTTCGGAGGTGTGTGAGGTGGACGGGTCCTGAGGCGGGATCGTGCCGGTGGTGGGCGGCGGTGACGGCCTCGGGCCCCGAGTGGTGACGGCGGCCCTACGTCGCCGACCGGATCCCCGCGCCAGGCGCGCTCCCGGTCCGCGCCGACCGACGTGCTCGAGTTCCTCGGAGGACTCCATCTCCTCGTCGCCGGCGAGATCGCCGAGGTTCTCGCTGATCACGTCGTGCTCCCCGAAGCGGGCGCTGCGGCGCGATTCCGGCGGCGGACCGGGCCGCACGATTCCGCTCCCACGGCCGGCCCGATCGCCGTCCTGCCCTGCCCGAGCCCCGTCGCCTCCTCCGACCGGGTCGAACGCGGCGCACGGCCGGAGTTATTGTCGTCAACCCCGCAAGCACGGCGTTCCAGGAGACGCTTGCTGGAATTCCGGCAATAATCGCCGTCAAGTCTGCAAGCACCTCCCGCGCAACCACGCGTGCGGGGTTGACGGCAATCCGGCGCCCGTCGCGGCGTGAGTTCGCCAGCGGTATCGATCATTGCCGCACCTGCCGCACGGACCGGTGGCGGTGAACATCCGTGCGGACCCGGCGGCGATCCGCCGGCCGCGGTGGCGCAGGTTCGCCAGCGGTATCGAACGCGCAGAGACCCCGGGACACGTGCTTCCCGTTGGCCTCGCCGCAGACGGTCCGGTGCGGCTCGCGGAGGTCGATGCCGGACCCTCGGTCCCGCCGCTTCGGGAGTTGCGACGCGGAGCGCTGCGGAGCGGGGCGCCGGGGCGGTCGCATGGTCCGGACCGGCCGCATCGTCCGGGGCGCGCGCGTAGACGCCGGCCGGCCGAAACGACACGAGGCCACCCCGCACCTGCGGGGTGGCCTCGTGTTCCGGCGATGCGCTCGACAGGATTCGAACCTGTGACCTTCGGCTCCGGAGGCCGACGCTCTATCCAACTGAGCTACGAGCGCGAGCGACGAATGGGAAGCGAATAAGCCGAGTTCTGTCTCTCCTACGCCGCGCGCGCGGCGCGGTTCGGGGAGGCGGATCATTTCTCTGGGACGACGGTCACCCGCCGCCTCTAGCAGCCTACCCGGGGCTCTCGCGACCGAGGTCGCGTCGGCACGGGCCGCGCCTCGCCCCTGCTTGGCCTTGCTCCGGGTGGGGTTTACCGTGCCGTCGCTGTTACCAGCGGCGCGGTGGGCTCTTACCCCACCGTTTCACCCTTGCCTGTGCCCTTGCGGGCCATCGGCGGTCTGTTCTCTGTGGCACTTTCCGTCGCGTTGCCGCGCCCGGCCGTTAGCCGGCACCCTGCCCTGTGGAGCTCGGACTTTCCTCGACGGCCGCGTGGGCCGCCGCGATCCGCACTGCTTCCCATCCTGTCAAACAGCGAGCGCGCCCGTGAGGACTCGAACCTCAAACCTTCTGATCCGTAGTCAGATGCTCTATCCAATTGAGCTACGGGCGCCTGAGACGCGAAACCCCGCGGAGCCGGCGGTGGGTCGTGGCCCGCGAGGCGGCGCTCATCAGCCTGAAAAAGCTAGTGGAAGCGGGGGGTGGTGTCAACCCCGGACAACGCCTGGCGCGGGTGGGGAGAAGGGCCCCGGGAAGCCGAGTGGGGG
>JADGGV010000698.1 GCA_019689775.1 Gemmatimonadota bacterium | reverse complement strand
CGCCGGCCGCGCCGCCCACGCTCCCGCGCAGCCTCGCCCATACGCTCGCCGGTGAGCTTGGCGGGCTCGCCCATCAGATCGACGTCGCCGCCCGCCAGACGAACACCGCCGCCGCGCTCCAGCCACGCCTGAAGCGCGCCGCCCGCCTGGCCAGCCTCTGGCTCGTCCCCGGCCCTGGCGGCGCCGCCGCCCAGCCGGCGCCCCGCCCGCGGGGGGCCGCCGCCGGCGCCGGCCGGGGCGCCGCCGCCCCGGAAGCGCCGCCGCCCGCGGACGACGCCGCCAGCCGCACCGTCATCAAGGCGCTCACCTCGCGCCTCGAGCGGCTCCAGGCCGCCCACCGCGACCTCCAGCAGCGGACCGAGGAGCGCGAGCGCCGCTGGAGGCTCCGCCTCCAGGAGCTCCGAAACGCCGCGCACGCGCTCCTCTCCTGGGGCTTCGCGCTCCGCCGCTCGCCGCTCCAGAAGACGCCCTGGTTCGCGCCGCTGCTCCGCGCCACGGACACCGTGCTCCGGCGCATCGAGGAGACGCTCGACCCCGCCGAGCCCGAGGCCGACCTCACCGTCCACCTCCAGGAGGTCGACCTCGTCGCCGTCACGCGCGAAGCCATCGAGATGCTCCGCCCCACGGCCGATCTCTGTGAGCTCATGCTCGTCCTCGCCGGCCCGCCGATCGACGAGACCGTGCACGTCAACGCCGACCCCGACCGCGTCCACCAGATCCTCCAGAACCTCATCCGCAACGCCATCGACGCGACGCCGAGCGGAGGCTCCGTCGCCATCTCCATCCACCGGGACGGCGACTTCGGCGTCGTCGAGGTCGAGGACACCGGGCCGGGCCTGCCGCCCCACGTGGCCACCGCGCTCGCCGCCGACGACGCCGCCCCCGACCAGGGAACCCTCGGGCTCGGCCTCGCCTTCTCCCGCGAGCTCGCGCGCCGCATGGGCGGCCGCATCGACGCCGCGACGCCCGACCTCGGCGCAGGCGCCCGACTCCTGCTCCGACTCCCCTGCACCGCATCGTGAACAGCCGCCCCCTCCCCCCGACCGACGAACCGCGTCAGATCGAGGCGCTCCTCGCCGGGGAAATCGAGAACCTCCCCGGCGTCATCGCCGCGGCCATCCACCTCGGCCCCGCCGCCGAGATCCGCGAGGTCTACATCGCCGCCGCCCCCGGCGCCTCCGCCGTCGACCTCCAGAGCGCCACCGTCGCCGTCCTCGCCCGCCACGGCATCGACATCGCGCCCGCCGTCGTCCGCGTCGGCGCCATCCACGAGCCCGGCCCGTCAGCCGCCGCCGGCTCCACCGCCGAGGAGCCCCAGCCCGCTCCCAGCCCCGACGCGCCCGCGTGGCAGGGCCGCTTCATCCTCCTCGAGGGCGTCGACATCCAGACCTCCGGCGGTCACGTCGTCTGCCGCGTCCGGCTCCGCCGCCAGGGCGAGCTGCTCGAGGGCGAGGCCCGCGAGCTCGATACCGAACTCGGCCGCGCCCGCGCCGCCGCCCGCGCCACCATCGCCGCCGTCGAGGACGCGTCCCCCTTCGCCCTCGGCCTCGAGGGCGCCGCCTTCGTCGACCTCTTCGCCCGCCGCTACGTCGTCGTCTCCGTCGAGGCCTCCGCATCCCGCCGCTTCGTCACCCTCGCCGGCCTCATCGCCCTCGAGCCCAACCGCCCGCTCGAGGAGGCGGCCACTCTGGCCACGATCCGCGCGATCGAGCGCTTCATTTCCTGGTAGCCTCGCTCCCGCGCCGCCCCACCCCGTCCACCCAACAC
>JADGGV010000697.1 GCA_019689775.1 Gemmatimonadota bacterium | reverse complement strand
GCCGCCCCGTTTCCGCCCGAGCCCGAAGTCAGACCCGGTGTGCACACCGCCCGCCGTCGAACCCGCAGTCCCCGCCCGTAGTCCGCCGTCGTTCGGCAGCCGCGGCCAACGCCGGCTACCGCCCCGCCGCCGGCCAGACCACCGTCGCCGGGTGGGCGGCGTGCTCGCCGTGGCGGGCGCGGCGGCGGCGCAGGAGCCAGCCGTCGAGGCCCCAGACGCGGCCGGCGGCGGCGCCGATGAAGATGAGCATGGAGGCGAGGAGCATCATGTGGAAGCCGAGCTCCGACGTCCCGCGCCAGAACGAGGCGAGGCCGTAGGCGAGCACGAGGAGCAGGCCGCCTGTGGCGGCTGCGCCGGTGAAGAGGCCGAGCGTGAGGCCGATGCCGACGGCGGCCTCGCCGAGGGCGGTGAGCGTGGCGAAGAGGTGCGCGTTCGGGACGGCGACCTGCATGAGGAAGTCGTGGTACCAGGGGATCGGGTTGCCGGCCGCGAACTCGGCGACGCGCTTGGGGAGGAAGCGGGCCCAGCGCTCGGTGGCGCCGGGCACCGGGATCGCGCCGGCCAGCAGGGTCCAGCCGACCTTCGTGACGATCGCCTTCGCGAAGTAGACGCCCACGAGGATCCGCAGCGCGGCGATCCAGCGGGCCGGGGCACGCATCTCGGGCTTGGCGCTCATCGGGGGTTCTCCCGGGTTCGTCGTGGATGTCGGCGTCGCTCAGCGGACGGCCACGCCCCACGGCGAGCCGCCGACGCGGATCGTCCGGAGGAGGCGCAGCGTGCGGGTGTCGATGATGGCGACGTCGCCCGTGGGACCGTTCGCGGTGTAGAGCCGCCGGCCGTCCGGCGAGAGGCCGATCCCCCACGGGCGGCCGCCGACGTGGATCGTGGCCGTGACGCGGTCGTTCGCGGGGTCGATCACCGAGACGGTGCCGCCGCGGCCGTTCGAGACGTAGACCGCGCGGCCGTCCGGCGCGGCGACGCTGCCCATCGGCCGCGCGCCCGGGCCGGGGATCGGGATCTTTCGCAGCACGCGGTGGTTGCGCGCGTCGACCACGGCGACGGTCGCGTCCAGCTCGGCCGGCACGTACGCCCGCGAGCCGTCCGGCAGGAACGCGACGGAGCGAGGCCGTGCGCCGACCGGGATCTGCGCCAGCCTCCGCCCGCTCGCCGCGTCGAGCACGACGACGGCGCCCGCGCCCTCGCTCGTCACCCACACCTCGCGCTCGTCCGGCGTCAGCGCGACGCCCTCCGGCTCCTCGCCCACCTCGACCGTGCGCAGCACGCGCCGCCCCGCCACGTCCACCGCGCTCAGGCTCCCGCCGTTCTCGTTCGAGACGTAGACGGTCCGGCCGTCCGCGCTCACGGCGAAGTTCTCGGGATCGAGGCCGCCCGGCAGCGTGCGCAGCACGCGTCGGCGGACGACGTCGACCATGGCGACGCCGTCCGCGCGCAGGTCCGGCGCCGGCAGCGTCGCCTCGTCGACGCCGGGGCCGGCCTTCGGCGCGCCGCTCACGGCGACGAAGAGCGTGCGCCCGTCGCGCGCGAGGTGGACGCCGCGCGGGCGTTTGCCGACGGCGAGCCGCGCGACGACCGTGTCGGCGGCCGGATCGATGACGAAGAGCGTGCCCGAATCCTCGTCGGTCACGAAGACGGCGGGGCCGGGCGCAGCGTCGCCGGCCGCGCAGGCGGCGAGCGGTAGCGCGAGGAGGAGCGCGAGGCCGGCGGCGGGGGCGCGGCGGGTCGGCTGGTCCATGCGGCACCTGGGGTGAGG
>JADGGV010000060.1 GCA_019689775.1 Gemmatimonadota bacterium | reverse complement strand
GCGCAGGTGGAGCGGGACGGGGGCGGCGGGGGTCCGCTCGGCGGCCTCGAGCGCGGCGTGGAGCGCGCGGTACGAGGAGTTCGATTTCGGCGCCGTCGCCAGATAGATGGTCATCTCGGCGAGCGCCAGGTACCCCTCGGGCTCGCCGAGCATGTGGAAAGCGTCCCGCGCCGCGACGGCGACCTGGAGCGCGTTCGGATCGGCCAGGCCGATGTCCTCCGCGGACATGGCGATGGCGCGGCGGAACAGGGTCATCGGATCCTCGCCCCCGCGGATCATGCGCGCCATCCAATAGAGCGCGCCCTGCGGGTCGCTGCCACGGAGCGCCTTGTGGTAGGCGGAGAGCATGTTGAAGTGCTCCTCGCCGGCCTTGTCGTGGCGGGCGAAGCGAAGCTGCATCGCCTCGCGTGCGACTTCCGTGGTGATGCGCCCGCCCTCGCCGACGTGGTCGGCCGCGGCCTCGAGGACGGTGAGCGCACGCCGCGCGTCGCCGTCGGCCTCCTCGGCCATGAGGCGGAGGGCGTCGTCGTCGACCTCGAGCCGCTGCGCGCCGAGCCCGCGCTCGGCATCGGCGAGCGCGCGGCGGAGGAGTCCCTCGGTGTCGGCGGCGGACAACGGGCGCAGGACGAAGACGCGAGTGCGCGAGAGCAACGCGCCATTGATCTCGAAGCTCGGCGTCTCGGTGGTGGCGCCGATGAGCGTGAACGTCCCCTCCTCCACGTGCGGCAGCAGCGAGTCCTGCTGCGCCCGGTTCAGGCGGTGGATCTCGTCGATGAACAGGATGGTGGCCGGCCCGCCGCTGGCGAGGCGTTCGGCGGCCTGGGCGGCGATCTCGCGGATCCGCTGGACGCCCTCGGTGACGGCGCTGAACGGCACGAACACGCGGCTGGTCGTCTCGGCGATCACCCGGCCGAGGGTGGTCTTCCCGCATCCCGGCGGCCCCCACAGGATCATCGAGCCGACGGTGCCGCGGTCGATCGCGGTGCGGAGCGCCTTGCCGGGCGCCAGCAGGTGCTCCTGGCCGACGACCTCGGCGATGGTGCGCGGGCGCATGCGCGCCGCGAGGGGCTGCGAGGCCCCACGCGCGGAAAAGAGCGTCGGCCCGAGGTTGCGCGGGTTGTTTCGAGCCATCGGCACTCCGGGTCGCGGAACGGCGGCCTTGGAGATCGGGACGGTCGAGGCGTATCGTAGCAGCGCGCAGAATCCTCGAACAGGGGCGGACCGCATCACGCCGCGCGCCGGCGGCGGTCCGGACGCGGGGGGTGGAGCCAAGCGCCACGCCGAGCCTCGAGCGGCTCGCGATCCGGCGCCTGGCTCGACTCGTTCCTCCAATGACCGAGCTCGGGCTCACGTCGTTCATGCTCGCCGCGGCGCGCGCGCACGAGACGCACCGGGGCGACGCCCTCTTCCGCGATCCGCTCGCGGCATCGCTGGCGGGACGCCGGGGGTTCGCGCTGTGGGCGTCGCTCCAGCGCGCGCGGGGGACGGCCGGCGCCGGCGTCGACCCGTACCTGACGGTGCGGACGCGCTTCCTGGACGAGCTAGCGCTCGACGCGGCCCGCGGCGCGGGGGTCGCCCAGATCGTCCTGCTCGGCGCCGGGATGGATGCGCGCGCGTTCCGGCTCCGATGGCCCGCCGGCGTCCGGTTGTTCGAGATCGACCGCGCCGCCGTGCTGGAGGCGAAGGCGCTCGTGCTCGAGCGGCTGGGCGCGCATCCGCTCTGCGAGCGGCGAGTCGTGGCGGCCGATCTGGCGGCGGACTGGGCGGCCCCGCTCATCGAGGCCGGCTTCGAGACCGCGCGGCCCGCGGTCTTCCTCATCGAGGGGGTGCTGGTCTACCTCGAGCCCGCGTCCGTCGACGGACTGCTCCGCCGGCTTGGAACGATCGCGGGGCCGGGGAGCTGGTTGGGCGCCGACGTCGCGGACGCGCGCTTCCTGGCCGACCCGCGCGTGCGCCCCGTGCGGCGCTGGCTGGCCGATCAGGGGTGGGCGTGGCGGTTCGGCGTCAGCGATCCGGAGGAGTGGCTCGCGTGCGCCGGCTGGGATGCCGCCGTCGTCGTCCCGGGCGAGCCGTCGGCGCACTACGGTCGGTGGCCGGTGGAGGCGGCGGCGCGCCCCCACGCCGACGGATCGGTGTGTTACCTGATCGGTGCCCGGCGAGCGGGCGAGCGAGCGACGGTAGCCCGGGGCGGACACGGCCCGCCCGCCCATGGTATCGGAAACCCGGGGCCGAGCGACCTTCAACGCGGGGAGGAGCCATGGCGGACGCGGCGACAGTCCTGAATCTCCAACGCGAGGCGTGGCGGGCGTTCAAGGAGAAAGGCACGCTCCGGTTCATCTCGCTCTGGCTCAGCGTCCTAGCCGATTGGCTGGAGCAGGGGCTGATCACTGCGAATGATGCGGATACGATCCACAAGAGCCCGGAATTCCAGGAGATGATGGCGGAGCTCGAGCGGATCGACGACGCGAGGTTCGCGGAGGCGCGCGAGGTGCGGGATCTGCTCTACGGTCGCGTCAAACGGGCGCTCGGCGAGGTCATGGGGGTGGTGTGGAACGGCCCGCAGCGAGGCCACCGCACGCTGGGCGAGCGGCGGCCGCTCGGGATCGCGAGCAAGGACGGCTTCAAGGCGCACAACCAGCACCGAAAGAAGAAGAAGCACGTGGGCATCGACCATCGCAAGCGGGGGGTCGACCACGGGTTGAACTTCCTGCCGCTCTGATCCCGGCGTCCGGCGGATCCGTTTTGCGTTCCCGCTCTCGCGTCGACACCCGGCCATCTCGGACGCGAGAGCGGGCGCGGGCGCGCGAGACGGAGCGGGCGCGGAACGGATCGGGTGAGCCTCGAACGATCCCCACGAGCGCCGGCGCACGCGAACGGGCCCGCCGACCGTCGGCGGGCCCGCTTCCATGCGCCCTCAAGGACGCTACCCCCCCGGGAGCAACACCCGAACGAGGTAAAAGGCGAGGACGCCGAGGAATACGCCGGCGGGCACCCACCAGCCCGGCTCGCGCTGCGCCTCGGGAATGAGGTTCGAGGCGGCCACGTAGAACGTCACGCCGGTGGAGAGCGCCAGGCCGTAACGGACGAGCACGCCGACCGCGGGCGTGACGATGGCGCCGAGCATCGTGGCCGCGGCGATGGCGACCACGGCGAGCACGGCGCGGCGCGCCGAGTTTCCGCTGGCGAGCATGACGCTGGCCAGCGAGACGCCGGTCGGCACCTTGTGGAGCGCGACGGCGGCGAAGACGAGCGCGCCGAGCTCGGGGCCGGCGAGGAACGCGCTGCTGATGGCGACGCCGTCGAAGAAGGAGTGCGGCAGGAGCCCGACCAGCGCCCAGCCACCGATGCCGCGCGAGACCGTCGCCTCCTCGTGCGTCTCCTCGCCGAAGTGGAAGTGAGGCGTGAGCGTGTGCTGCGTGAGGTGCACGAGGAGGTAGCCGATCAGAACGGCGGTGAGGCCACCGGCCGCCTGCATCGAGTCGGGCAGCATCTCGAGCACCGCGACGGCGAGCATGAAGCCGGCGCCGAACGAGACGAGGAAATGCAGGAAGCGGTGGCTGCGCCGCGCGGGCGTGATGACGAGCAGCCCGCCGAGAACGTCGGCCATGCCCGCGAGGGTGGCGTAGAGGAGCGTCGGGATCACGGCTCGATCTCCTCGCGCACCAGATCGAGAAGGCTGTCTCGGGTGTTGAGCTCCGGGTCGTCCGTGACGCGCTCGAGGAGGGCCCGCAGGATCTTGCCGTAGCGCGGCCCCTGCGGGATCCCGAGCGCCCGCAGCTCGGCGCCGCCGATGGCGAGATCCGAGACCTGGAGCGGTGGACGCTGCCGGATGACGTGGCCCGCGGCGGCGTGGCGCTCGAGGAGGTCGTCGGGGCGCGGCGGCGGCTCGACGCCGGCACGCGCGGGCTCGCCGGCGCGCCAGAGCGCGAAGCGGAGCCGCCAGAAGTCGTTCACGAGGTCCGGGCCGAGGAGGCGGAGCCAGCGTCGGATGGTGGGCCCGCCCGCGTCGGGCGGGAAGAGGTCCGACTGGTGGCGCACGAGCCGGGCGACACGCGCGATCTCCGCGTTGGACGCCTTGAGTCGGCGCAGCAGCTCCTCGGCCTTGCGGGCGCCGATGACCTCGTGGCCGGTGAAGCGCCAACCACCGCGCAGGTCACGGGTGCGCGCGGCGGGCGCGCCGATCAGGTGGAGGAGCGCAGCGAGCCGGAGCGTGGGCCGGGAGGGCGGAAGCGCGTCCACGGCGAGGAGGCTCTCGGTCCAGGCATCGACGGGCGCGGACGGCGAGCGGAAGAGTCCGACCAGCGCGTCCAGCTCGGGGTAGAGCACGGCGAGCACGCCCGCGGCCGCGTAGAGCGAGAGCGCGGCGGAGGCGCACCGGCTCTTGGCGAGGACCTTCATCAGCTCCTCGCGCACGCGCTCGGCGGAGAGGCGCGGGAGGTTCGGCGTCGCCGCGACGAGCGCGTCCCAGGTCCGCCGCTCGATGGTGAGCCGGAACTGCCCGGCGAAGCGGAGCGCGCGCAGCACGCGCAGGTAGTCCTCGGCGAAGCGCTCCTCAGCGTGTCCGACCGTTCGCAGCACGCCGGCGCGGAGGTCGGCGAGCCCGCCGTACGGGTCGCGCAGCTCCTCGGTGGCCGGGTCCCAGGCGAGCGCGTTGATGGTGAAGTCCCGCCGGGCCAGATCCTCCTCGACGGAATTCGCGAATTCGACCACGGCGTGGCGGCCGAACGTCTCGATGTCGCGACGGAAGGTCGTGACCTCGTAGAGGACGCCGTCGCGGCCGAGCACGCCGACGGTGCCGTGCTCGATGCCGATCGGGACCGTACGGCGGAAGAGGCGGCGGATGTCGGCCGGGCGCGCGCGCGTGGCGAGGTCCCAGTCCTGGGCGGGAAGGCCGAGGACGGCATCGCGCACGGCGCCGCCGACGGCGAAGGTGGCGAACCCCGCGCCCTCGAGCCGGCGGGCAATCTCGCGGACCGCCGGCGGCGGCCGGAGGGCGATCGTGCGAATGGCGGCTCTAGCTGGGCCGCGCCACCGGCGGCGGCGCGGACTTGTGACGGGAGATCTCCGCCCGGCGCTCGATGGCGGCATCGACCGCCGGGTCGCCGGACGAGCCCTCGAGCAGGTAGCGGTCGAGGAGCGCGTACGGGAAGCCGAGCTCCTGCTCGTCGGTCTGACCGGGCCAGAGGCCGGCGGTCGGGGCGCGCTCGGCCACCTCCGCGGGGACGCCGAGCTCGCGCGCGAGCGCCCAGACCTCCCCCTTCACCAGGTCGCCGAGCGGGAACAGATCGGCGGCGCCGTCGCCCCACTTCGTGTAATAGCCGACGGTGAACTCATCGCGGTTCCCGGTGCCGACGACGAGGAAGCGGAGCAGGTTCGCGTAGTAGTAGAGCGCGAGCATCCGCAGCCGCGGCTTGAGGTTGGCTCGGGCAAGCGCGTCGCCGGAGGAGGCGCGCCAATCGGGCGGCTCCGTCGGCCGGCCGAGGAGCCGCTCCGCCCGCTCGCGGAAATCGGCCAGCGTCTCGAGCATCGCGCCGAACGGGCGCTCGAGGTCGAGCCGGAACGCGGTCACGCCGAAGCGCGTGGCGACCGCCTGCGCGAGCGCCGCGTCCTCGGCCGCCGACTCGATCGGCATGATGAGCCCCAGGCACCGCTCCGGCCCGACGGCCTCGGCCGCCAGCCCGCAGACGACGGCGGAGTCGACGCCGCCCGACAGCCCGAAGACGAAGCCGTCCATGCCCGTGCGCTCCCCTTGCTCCCGCATCCAGCCGACGAGAGCGGCGCGCAGCTTCGACGGGTCGCGAATCTCGGCCATGGTGGCGCTCACCCGCACAGGACGGCGCCGCCGTTCACGTTCACCACCTCGCCGGTGATGTGCCGCGCCCAGGGCGAGCAGAGGAAGACGACGGGGCCGGCGACATCCTCGGGGGTGGCCACACGTCCGAGCGGGATGCCGGCGGCGATCCGCTCGCGCCCGCCGTCCCGGAACGGGGCGACGCACATCTCCGTGTCGATCCACCCCGGCGCGACGGCGTTGACCGTGATGTCACGGGCGGCCAGCTCGATCGCAATCCCCTTCACCATCGAGATGATGGCGCCCTTGGTCGCGGCGTAGTCCGCGTGGTACGCCTCGCCCCGCTGGCCGGCCGTCGAGGAGATCAGCACGATGCGGCCGTGGTCGCGCATGATGCGCGCGGCGGCGCGGGTGGTGAAGAAGATCGAGTCGAGGTTGACGGCGATCGTGCGGCGCCAGCGCGCCTCGTCCATGTCGGCGATGGCGACGTCCTCCGGCGGCCAGATCCCGGCGTTGCCGACGAAGATGTCGAGGCCGCCGAACTCCTCCTGGACGCGCCCGAAGATCCGGTCCGAGGTCGTGGGGTCGGCGAGGTCGCCGCCGACGGCGAAGGCGCGCACGCCCCGGCGCTCGAGGTCGGCGACGACGGCCTCCGCCGCCGCCACGCGCGATTCGTACGTCACGACGACGTCGGCGCCGGCGTCGGCGAGCATGAGCGCGACCGCGCGGCCGACGCCACGCGTGCCGCCGGTCACGACGGCGGTCCTGGACGAGAGATCGAGACCGAGCATTCAGGCTCCGTGATGCGGATCCAGGCCGCGGCGGCACTCGCGGCGCGTCATTCCACGCCCATCAGGCGCGACTCGACCACGTCGCAGATCGCGTGGCCGATGGCCAGGTGCAGCTCCTGCGCGTGCGCGCCGTCGTCGGTCGGGACGACGATGGCGACGTCGACCAACGAGCGGAGCGCGCCGCCGCCGCGCGCCAGCAGCGCGACCGTGCGCACCCCCTGGGTGCGGGCCGCGCGCGCCGCCTCCAGCAGGTTCGGCGATGCACCCGATGTCGAGTGCAGGAACAGGATGTCGCCCGCCGTAGCGAGCGCCTGCACCTGGCGGGCAAAGACGCGCTCGAAGCCGAGGTCGTTCGCCGCGGCCGTGAGCAGCGACGTGTCCGTGGTGAGCGCGACCGCGGCGACGGGCCGGCGGTTGCGCCGGAACCGGACCACGTACTCGGTGGCCAGGTGCTGCGCGTCCGCGGCGGACCCGCCGTTGCCGCAGAAGAAGAGGCGGCGGCCCGCCTCGATGGCGTGCAGCACCATCTCGGCGACCTCGGCGACCTCGCCGGCAAGCTCGCGCGCGGCGCGCGTCGCGACGTGCGCGAGACCGTCCAGGTGGTTGGCAACCTCGTCTACCACCGGACTGATCATCCGCCGCCCTCCGGGAGGAGCGCGGCGAGCCGCGCCGGTCCGTAAGCGTCTGCCACGGCCAGCACCTCGTCGGCGCCGGCTTCGGCGGCGGCCTCCAGCGCGTAGGTCAGCAGCGCGTCCGCGGAGAGGAGATCGAGCGCGGCGGCGCGGTCGTCGCCACGCGCGAGCGCGGCCGCCAGGCACACGAGCGCGCCGTCCGCGAGCGCGCCGGGGAGCGTCTCCGCTGGCTCGAGCGCGTCCGCGAGGCGCGCGCGCAGCTCGGCCGGCGGCGGCGGCGTGCGAGTGTCGAGCCACTCGAGCGTGGCCGCCACCGGCGTCACGCCGCCCCCTTGAGCATGTCACGCACGATCCCGGCGGCGCGCCCGAGCGCGTCGGGGAGGCGCTCCGGGTCGCCCACGCCGCCCTGCGCCATGTGCGGGCGGCCGCCACCGGAGCCGCCCGTGAGCGAGGCGACCTCGCGCACGAGCCGATCCGCGCGCACGCCCTTGCCGATCAGGTCGTCCGTGACGACGGCGAAGAGCGCGACCTTCTCGGGGTAGCGCGCGGCGAGCACGGCCGCGCCACTACCGAGGCGGTCGCGCAGGCGGTCGCCGACCGCGCGCAGCTCGTCGGGTGTTGCGACCTCGACCTCCGTCGAGACGACGCGGGCGCCGTCCACGCGCGTGGCACGATCCAGGAGCTGGCCGACGAGGTCGCCGCTCCCCTCGGCGCGGGCCCGCTCCAACTGCTTCTGGAGCGCGCGGTTCTCCTCGAGGAGCTGCTCGACGCGTCGCTGGAGCTGGTCGGGCGTGGTCCGCAGCGTCGCGGCGAGGCTCTTCAGCAGCTCGTCGTGCGCGACGGCGCGCTCGTAGGCCGCCGTGCCGGTGACCGCTTCGATGCGCCGCACGCCGGCGGCGACCCCGCTCTCCGAGACGATCCGGAAGAGGCCGATCTCCGCGGTATGGGTCACGTGCGTCCCGCCGCACAGCTCCATGCTGACGCCGGGGATCTCGACGAGGCGGACGATGTCGCCGTACTTCTCGCCGAAGAGCGCCATGGCGCCCTTCGCCACCGCCTCGCGGTAGCCCACGTAGTCCCACCGCACATCCCAGTCGGCGAGGATCGCGCGGTTCACCTCGTCCTCGACCCGCCGCACCTCCTCGGGCGTCATCGGCCGCGGGTGGGAGAAATCGAAGCGCAGGCGGTCCGGCGCGACCAGCGAGCCCCGCTGGAGCACGTGCGTGCCCAGCACCTTGCGGAGCGCGGCGTGGAGCAGGTGGGTGGCCGTGTGGTTGCGCTCCGTGTCGGCGCGCGTCGGCGCCTCGACCACGGCGTGGACGCGGATCGGCTGGTGCGCATCCGGGAAGCGGCCCTCGACGTTGCCCAGGACCGCGACCCGCCCGGCGACGCGGCGGACGTCATCGACCACCATGCGCCAGCCGTCGCCCTCGACGTGGCCGCGGTCGCTGACCTGCCCGCCGGCCTCCGCGTAGAACGGATTCTCGCGCAGCGACAGCGCGACGCGGCCGTTCTCGCGCCGATACGCGAGCAGATCCGTCGTCACCTCGGTCGTGCGGTAGCCCACCCACTCCTGCTCGGCGCCAGCGTCGAGCTCGACCCAGCCGGCCGACAGCTCGTCGCCGGTGATCTCGAGGCCGGCGGCCCGGCGGTCCTGGCGCGACCGCTCGCGCTGCGCCTCGAGCGCGGCCTCGAAGCCCTCGGCATCGATGGCGTACGCCCGCTCGCGAGCCATCAGCTCGGTCAGGTCGACCGGGAAGCCGAACGTGTCGTAGAGCCGGAAGACGTCGGCGCCGGAGATCACCGGACGCGGCTGCGCCCCGGCCTCCACCGCGGCCCGCACCTCGGGCGCGAGCGGCGGGGCGACCTCGTCCAGGAGGTCGATGCCGCGGCCGATCGTGGCCAGGAAGCGTTCCTCCTCGTCGCGCGTGGCCCCGAGCAGATGCTCGCGACGCTGCGCCAGCTCCGGGTAGGCCGCGCCCATCGTGTCGACCACCGCATCCACGACGTGCACGAGCGTCGGCTCGCGCCGCCCCAGGAGCCAGGCGTGCCGCACCGCGCGGCGCAGGACGCGCCGCAGCACGTAGCCGCGCCCCTCGTTGGACGGGAAGACGCCGTCGGCGAGCAGGAACGCGACCGCGCGGGCGTGGTCGGCAAGCACCCGATACGAGACGCCGCCCGCGCCCGGGTCGTACGGCACGCCCACGACCTCGACGCCGCGCGCAATGAGCGGCGTGAATAGATCCGTCTCGTAATTCGACGCGACGCCCTGGAGCACGCTGGCCAGGCGCTCGAGGCCCGCGCCCGTGTCGATCGACGGCGCGGGAAGCGGTGTCAGCTCGCCCTCGGCGCTCCGGTTGTACTGCATGAAGACGAGGTTCCACAGCTCCAGGAACTCGCCCCGCTCGCCGCAGGCGACGAACTCCTCGAGCGACAGCTCCGTGCCGCGCCGCCCCTCGGGCCGCAGGTCGAAGTGGACCTCCGAGCACGGGCCGCACGGACCGGTGTCCCCCATCTGCCAGAAGTTGTCCTTGTCGCCGAGGCGGAAGATGCGCTCCGGCGGCAGCCCGGCGATCTCCTGCCACAGCGCGGCGGCCTCGTCGTCCGAGTGGTGGACCGTGGCCCACAAACGCTCGCGCGGCAGACCATATTCCCCGGTGAGCAGCTCCCAGGCGAAGCGGATCGCATCCCGCTTGAAGTAGTCGCCGAAGGAGAAGTTGCCCAGCATCTCGAAGAACGTGTGATGCCGGGCGGTGACGCCGACCTCCTCCAGGTCGTTGTGCTTGCCGCTCACGCGCAGGCACTTCTGCGCCGTCGTCGCACGCCTGAACGGCGGCTTCTCCTCTCCCAGGAAGACGCGCTTGAACTGCACCATCCCCGCATTCGTGAAGAGGAGCGTCGGGTCGTCCGCGGGGACGAGGCTCGAGCTCGGGCGGATGGTGTGGCCGTTCCGCTCGAAGTACTCGAGGAAGCGCTGGCGGATCTCGGAAGCCTTCATGGGCGCTCGATCGGGTCTCGGTACCGGCCCCGCGGGCGGAGCCCGGCCGGGCCCGCGGACGCACGAATAGCTTGGTAATATACGACTCCGGACGGCCGGGCGCGATCCGCGGTCGGGTGCCCACGACGCGGTGGGTGCCGGCGCCCGCGCGGCCCGGCGCCCGGGCAGGAGGGCGCCGGCGCCGCGCCCCAGACGCGAGAAGGCCCCGACCGGGGGCCGGGGCCTTGTTTCGTCCAACACCGCGCGCGGAATCGGCTCAGTCGTCGTAGCCGACGGCGCCATCGTCGGCAGCCGCCGAGACGCCGCGGCTGCCAAGCACCTCGCGCACCTGGGCCTCGATGCGGGCGGCAAGCTCGGGGTTCTCCTTCAGGAAGGCCTTGGCGTTCTCCCGCCCCTGGCCGAGGCGCTGATCGCCGTAGGAGAACCAGGCGCCCGACTTCTGGACGATGTCGTTCTCCACGCCGAGGTCGATCAGGATGCCGTAGTGGTCGATGCCGACGTTGTACATAACGTCGAACTCGGCCTGGCGGAACGGCGGCGCGACCTTGTTCTTGACGACCTTGACGCGCGTGCGCGAGCCGGTGATGTCCTGGCCCTCCTTGATCGCCCCGATCCGACGGATGTCCATGCGGACGCTGGCGTAGAACTTTAGCGCGCGGCCGCCGGTCGTCGTCTCGGGATTGCCGAACATGACGCCGATCTTCTCGCGGATCTGGTTCGTGAAGATGACGCAGGTCCGGGAGCGGTTGACGGCGCCCGTCAGCTTGCGCAGCGCCTGGCTCATCAGCCGCGCCTGGAGGCCGACGTGCGAGTCGCCCATGTCGCCCTCGATCTCGGCGCGGGGCACGAGCGCGGCGACCGAGTCGATGACGACGACGTCGACGGCGTTGCTGCGGATGAGGAGCTCGGCGATCTCCAGCGCCTGCTCCCCGGTGTCGGGCTGGCTGACGAGCAGGTTCTCGACATCGACGCCGAGCTTGCGCGCGTACTCGATGTCGAGGGCGTGCTCGGCGTCGATGAAGGCCGCAACACCGCCGCTCTTCTGGGCGTTCGCGATCACGTGGAGGCAGAGCGTGGTCTTCCCGCTCGACTCCGGGCCATAGATCTCGGTGATTCGGCCGCGCGGCACGCCGCCCACGCCGATCGCGGAGTCGAGGTTGATGGCGCCGGTCGAGATGGCATCGACCACGACCCGCGCCCCGTCCGCGCCCATCCTCATGATCGAGCCCTTGCCGTACGCCCGCTCGATCTGCGCGATGGCGACGTTGAGCGCCTTCTGCTTGTCCTGAGTCGTCTCGACCGCTGGCATGTCTCCGCCTGGGTTGTGGGATGAGAGCTCGCCCGGATTTCGGCCCCGTTGAGTACCCCGTCCGCGGGTGCAGGTTTCCCCCCGGAACGGGTCCAAGATGCTCGCGTTTTTCCTTGTGGCAAGCGGCGTTTCGGCCGTTTCGATAGCGGCGCCGGTCGACGCCTGCGCCGGCCCGCCGGCCAGCCGCGTTTTCCGGATTTTCGCCGGGCCGGCCCGCTAGCCGCCGACCACCTCCGCGATCGCGCGGGCGGCGGCGTCGATGTCGTCGTCGTCGACATCCATGTGGGTGATCGCGCGGACGCGGCGCGGGGCGAAGACCGTCGTGCGCACGCCCCGCTCCGCGAGCGCGGCGACGAGCGCCGGCGCATCGAGCCCGTCGCGCACGATCTCGATCATCACGATGTTCGTCTCGGGCGGGACGACGCGCACGCCGGCCGTATCGGCGAGGCGCTCCGCGAGGCGGCGCGCGCGGGCGTGGTCGTCGGCGAGCCGGGCGCGGTGGTGCTCGATCGCGTACAGCCCGGCGGCGGCCAGGATCCCGGCCTGCCGCATGTTGCCGCCCAGGCGCCGCCGGATCCGCCACGCGCGGTCCATCGTCTCGCGCGTGCCGGCCAGGAGCGAGCCGACCGGGCACCCCAGCCCCTTCGACAGCGTCACCATCACCGTGTCGGCCGTGGCCGCGAACTCGGCCTCAGGGACCCCGGTGGCCACGGACGCATTCCAGAGGCGGGCGCCGTCGAGGTGCACCGGGAGCCCGTGGCGATCCGCCACGCGCCGGATCGCCTGCATGGTCTCCAGCGGGAGGATCCGGCCGCCGGCCGCGTTGTGCGTGTTCTCGACCGAGATCAGCGAGGTCTGCGGCTGGAACCGGCTCGGCGCGCGGATCGCCGCCTCGACGAGCTCCGCGGTGAGCAGGCCGTCTGGCGTCGCCACGCCGCGGAGCTGCACGCCGGCCCAGTGCGACGGCGCGCCGTCCTCCCAATCGACGAAATGCGACGTCGTCTCCACGATGACCTCCGTCCCCGGCGGCGCCAGCACCAGCAGCGCCGTCTCGTTCGCCATGACCCCGCTCGGGAAGAAGAGCGCCGCCTCCTTGCCGAGCAGCTCGGCCACACGCTCCTCGAGGCGGCGGACCGTCGGGTCGTCGCCGAGGGAGTCGTCGCCGACCTCCGCGCGCGCGATCGCCTCGCGCATGGCCGGGGTCGGGCGGGTGACGGTGTCGCTTCGGAGGTCGATCATGGCGTGCCGGTTCGGGGTGGGCGATGTCCCGAAGAATTACCGAACCGGCGGGCCCGGCGCAAGGGGGGCGGATGGGCGTGATGCACGAGCCGGGCGCCGGGTGGCTGCGATGGGG
>JADGGV010000059.1 GCA_019689775.1 Gemmatimonadota bacterium | reverse complement strand
GAACGTCTCCGGTCGCGGTCTCGCCAGCGCAAGCGAAGCCCCCCGGGCGCCGTGAGAGGACGCTCGGGGGGCTTCCTGCATCCGGGCGCCGAGGGCGCGTCGCGCTCGCCCGCGGGCACGCGCGGGAGCCCGCGTGCATGTGGGGCCAGTTCCGCCGGCCGCCCGGCCCTCAGGCCCCGTGGCGACGGGCGCCGCCGCCGCTCACGCGCCCTCCGCCTCCCGCAACAGCTCGTAGAACTCCTCGGGCGACTTGGCGGCGATGAGCTGCTCCCGCACGGAATCCTTGCGGACGAGGCGGGAGATGCGGCTGAGCGCCTTGATGTGGGGGCCGGCGGCGGTCTCGGGCCCGACGAGGAGGAAGAAGAGGCGGACGGGCTGGCCATCGAGCGCGTCGAAGTCGACGGGCTCGGCGGTCCGGCCGGCGGCCATCAGAAGCTCGGGGACGGCGGAGGACTTGCCGTGCGGGATGGCGACGCCGTTGCCGATGCCGGTGGAGAGGACGGCCTCGCGCTCGCGGACGGCGCGGAGCACATCGTCGGCGTCCTCGACCTGATCGGTGCTGCTGATGACCTCCACCAGCTCCCGGAGCAGATCCTCCTTGGTGCGGGCCTCGAGGGGGATCTTGATGCGATCGGGCGTGAGGAGATCGGTCAGGAGCAAGAGCCCTCGCCGGTGGTCGTGGTACCGTACGCCGCAGCGGCGGGTTAAACTAACGATCCGAACCAAAGCCATCAAGCCGCCGAAGGTGAGGAATGACCGTATCTTTTCGGGCGCTTCCCGGCGCCGTTCTCCTGGCGCTCGGCGCCGCGTCGGCGGCGGGCGCGCAGGGTGTGCTCGACTGGACCGTGCGGACGTCGGCGGGCCCGGAGGCGCTGGAGGCGGGCGCCGCGGCGGTGTTCGCGAACCCGGCGGCGCTGGGGCTGATGCCGTCGCGCGGCGAGGGGATGCTGTTACGGCTGGACACGCCGGACGCGATCGACCTGAGCGGGCTGGCGGCGTCCGGCGCGATGCGGCTGCACGGGGGCGCGGTGGTGGGAGTGGGGTATCAGCACCTCGGGATCGCGGACATCGAGCGGACCAGCGTCTCGCCGGTCGACGGGGAAGGCACGTTCCAGGTGGCGGAGGACCGCGTCACGTTCGCGGCGTCGCAGCCGGTGACGACGAATGCCTGGGTCGGCGCGCTGGCGGAGTATGTCCGCGCCGATGCGGGGCTGGGCGCGGAGGGCGACGTGCGCTTCGGCCTCGGCACGGCGGTGCGGCTCGCGGGTGCGCTGCGGCCGACGGTCGGCGGCTCGGCGCTGCTCGGGCAGCACGGCACGCGCTGGACGGCGGGCGTCGCCGCGTCGCCGCCGGGAACGGAATCGCTGCCGGTCGTGCTACGCGCGAGCTATGGGATCACGGGCCAGACCGACCGGAGCCTGGCGCCCGAGCACCGGCTGGCCGTCGGCGGTAGCTGGCGCGACCAGCTCGTGGTGATGCTGGGCGTGGCGGCATCGGCGAGCGGCGGGGCGGTCGACTGGGCGCCGCTGGCGCAGGCCGACCTGCGGCTGGGCCGGTACGCGCTGGGGGTGCTGAGGGAGAACCTCGCGAACGAGTTCGGGGCGGCCTACTCGTTCCACTTCAACGTACGCTGGTAGGACCGGAGGCGGTGTGACGCGCGACGCGGAGACGACGGTGGACCTGCTCGGCCTGCTGCCGGAGGAGGCGGAGGCGCGGCTGCTGGAGCACTTTCACGCTCGCGGCGAGCGTGCGTACCGCGTCCGGCAGGTGCGCGCGTGGCTGTACGAGCGCGACGCCGCCGCGTTCGAGGAGATGACGGATCTGCCCGCCCGCGAGCGGCACGCGCTGGCCGAAGCGTTCTCGCTCGCCGCGCCGGCGCTGGTCCAGGCGGCCCGCTCCGCCGACGGCACGGTGAAGCACCTCTGGCGCCTGGGGGATGGCGAGCTGGTGGAATCGGTGCTGATCCCGGCGGACAACCGCCTCACGCTCTGCATCTCGTCCCAGGCCGGGTGCGCCATGGCGTGCGTCTTCTGCGCGACGGGGTGGTCCGGGTACCGGCGGCAGCTCTCGGCGGGCGAGATCGTCGCCCAGTTCCGCGGGGCGCGCCGCTGGGCGCGCGAGAACGGCCGTGGGCCGATCACGAACATCGTGTTCATGGGCATGGGCGAGCCGCTCATGAACCCGAAGGGGGTCTTCCCCGCCCTGACGCTGCTGAACCAGGCGTACGGCGTGGGGGCGCGGCGGATCACGGTGTCGACGGTGGGCGTGGTGCCCGGGATCCGCGAGTTGGCCAGGCGGCCGGAGCAGTTCCGGCTCGCGGTTTCGTTGCACGCCCCGAACCACGAGCTGCGGCAGCGGATCGTGCCGATCGAGCGGAAGCACCCGATCCCCGAGCTGCTGGAGGCGCTGCGGGAGTTCGAGGCCGCCGGCGGGCGCCGGATCACGTTCGAGTACACGATGATCGACGGCGTGAACGACTCGCCGGCGCTGGCGCGCGAGCTAGCCGATCTGATCGGCCAATTCCAGGCCCACGTGAACCTGATCCCCTACAACCCGATCCCCGGTCCCCCCTGGCGGCCGTCCCCGCCGCAGCGGCTGCGGGCGTTCGCGGCGACGCTGCACGCGCGCGGCATCGAGGCGACCGTGCGCGAGCCGCGCGGGCGCGACATCGCCGCCGCGTGCGGCCAACTGCGGGCCGAGCACGAGACGTCGCCGCCGCGGCCGTTCCTCCAGCTCCAGCAAGCGTTGGCCGGGAGCGCGGGCTGACCGTCTCCGGCGCGGCGATCGGCCGGCGCCTAGGGGTCCTCCCCGCCGAACAACTTGTCCCAGAACGAGCGGCGCGACGGGGGCCGCGCCTGCGGCGCCGGCGGGCGCCAGTCCTTTCCGATGACGACGGTGGCATCGAGGAGCAGCGTCGAGTCGACCCGCGTCTCGACCTGCCGGATCCCGAGCGCCCGCGCCACGCCCTCGGCCCGCTCCCGGTGGCCGACGCGATCGATCACCCGCGAGGCGGCCCAGGGGCCGTCGCTCGCGTTGCCGAAGTAGACGACGTCGTAGCCGCGCGAGCGGAGCTGCTCCGTCGCGTCGCGGGCCCGACCGGGCAGGCCGGACCCGTTGAGCACCTCGACGCGGATGGTGGACTCCGGGCCGGACGGCGGCAGCGGCGCACCGGCGGTGTCGGCCGGCGCCGGAACGTCGGTCGCCGGCGGCGTGGCCGCGGCGTCGTCGCCTGCGGCGATGCCGAGGACGGCGGAGACGACGAACGCGACGGTCGCGAGGAGCGCGACGGCGAGCGCGGCGGCCTCGAGTCGAGAGCGGGCGCTCATCGCTCGGCCGCGAGGGCGTTCCAGAAGGCGAGCGTCTCGGGGCGGATCGGATGGCCGCGCTCGAGGAGGTGGCGGAGGCGTGCGGCAGCGACGTCGCGGAGCACGGCGGGTGCCGCGGCGGGCATCCGCGCGCGAAGCGAGGCTCGCCAGACGGGGAGGAAGGTGCGGCCGGGCTCGAGGAAGTCGGCGAGGTAGAGCGCCCGGCCGACCGCATCGAGCGCCGGGTGGCCGAGGGTGTGGTAGCCGACGGCGTTCAGCAGCGCCTCGTCGCGTAGGCCCTCGGCGCGGAGGCGGGCCGCGGCGGCCGGCCCGTGGAGGAGCGGCCCCGGGAGCGAGCGGCACCCCGGCGGGACCTGGTCGCGAAGCTCGTCGGGATCGGCGTCGCGGAGCGCGTCGTGCAGCCAGGCGGCCGCGCGCCAGCGGCGACGCTCCTCGTCCGGGAGGCCAAGAGCGCGCGCCCACTGCTCCATGAGCGCGGCGACGCGCGCGATGTGGGCCCGCCGCTCGGGGCGGACGCGGGCCCACTCGGGGAGCTGCCCGGCCGCGGCGCGGTCGAAGCCGGAGGGCGGGGCGCCGGCGGCGGTGGGGTCGCGCATGGTTCCAGCGAGGCGGTGCGGTTACGGCAAGACGACGTTGTCGATGAGCCGGGTCGAGCCGACGAAGGCGGCGATGGCGGCGACGGTGCCGGGCACGGCCGTCGTCACGGGCTCGAGCGTCGCGGGGTCGACGAGCTCGACGTACTGCGGCCGCACCGCCGGCTCGGCGTCGAGGATGTCGCGCATCGTGGCCAGGAGCCGCGCGGCGTCGCGCTCGCCCGCCCGGGCCGCGGCGTCGGCGGCGCCGAGCGCGCGGGAGAGCGCCCGGGCCGCGACGCGCTCCGCGGGGCTCAGGTAGACGTTCCGCGAGCTGAGCGCGAGGCCGTCGGGCTCGCGGACGATCGGCGCGACCACGATCTCGACCGGCAGTTCGAGGTCGGCGACCATGCGTCGGACGAGGACCGCCTGCTGGAAGTCCTTCTGTCCGAAGATGGCCACGTCGGGCTGGACGATGTTCAGCAGCTTGGCGACGACCGTGAGGACGCCCTCGAAGTGCCCCGGCCGCGCCGCGCCGTCGAGGCGGGCGGCCAGGCGGCCAGGAACGACGCGCACGACCGGCTCGCCCGTCGGATACATCTCCTCGACCGTCGGCACGAAAAGCAGGTCGACGCCATGCCCCGCGGCGAGCGCCGTGTCGCGCGCCAGGTCGCGCGGGTAGCGGTCGAGGTCCTCGCCCGCCCCGAACTGGAGCGGGTTCACGAAGATGGACATGACCACGAAGTCGCTGCGTCGGCGGGCCTCCTCGACGAGCGAGAGGTGTCCCTGGTGGAGATACCCCATCGTCGGCACGAAGCCCACGCGGGCGCCGCCGCGGCGGGCTTCGGCGACGGCGGCGCGAACGGTCGCGATGGTCGGCGCGGTGATCACTCGAAGGAGTGCTGGGCGTCGGGGAACGCGCCGCCGCGGACCGCCTCGGCGTACTCCGCGACAGCCGCGCGAGTGGCGCCGGCGAGGTCGGCGAAGCGGCGGAGGAACTTCGGCTGGAAGCCCTCGTTGAGCCCGAGCATGTCGGGGAGGACGAGGACCTGGCCGTCGGTGCCCGGTCCGGCGCCGATGCCGATGGTCGGGATCTCGAGGTCCCGGCTGACGGCGGCGCCGAGGGCGGCCGGCAGCAGCTCCAGCACGAGAGAGAAGCAGCCGGCGTCCTGGAGCCGGCGGGCGTCGTCGCGCAGGCGGGCGGCCGCCTCGTCGCCTCGTCCCTGCACGCGGTACCCGCCGAGCGCGTGCACGGACTGCGGGGTCAGGCCGAGATGCCCCATGACCGGGATGCCGGCTCGGACGAGCGCGCGGACGTGGCGCGCCGCCTCCTCGTCGCCCCCCTCGAGCTTGACGGCCTCGGCGCCCGTCTCCTTCATCAGGCGCCCCGCGTTGCGGACCGTCTCCTCGGGACTGACCTGGAACGTCAGGAAGGGGAGGTCCACGACCATCAGCGCCCGCTTGACGCCGCGGCGGACGGCCCGCGCGTGGTGGATCATCTCGTCGAGCGTGACGGGGATCGTGGAGTCGTAGCCGAGGACGACCTGGCCGAGCGAGTCGCCGACGAGCACGACGTCGACGCCGACCTCGTCCACGAGCCGCGCGAAGAGGTAATCGTAGGCGGTCAGGACGACGATCCGCTGGCCACGCCGCTTCATCTCGAGAAGCTCACGCGTGGTGACACGGCGCGGGGAGTCGGCCGGGCCGGTGCTCATACCAGGTCGTTTTCCAGTTCCCGGCACGGGAAGACGGGGCGCAACGGCGCGCCAATCCATGAGTTGACGATCCGTCGAAGCTAGTGGCACCTTCCGGGGATGTCAAACCGGACCCGCTTCGATCCGCTCCTCGTCCGGCACCTGGCGCGGGAGCTGTCCGCCCGCATCGTCGGGCGGCGGGCGCGAGCGCTTCGGCTCGACCCGGGCGCGCGGCTCGCCGCGCTGGAGCTGGAGACGGAGACGCTGCTCCTCGACCTCCATCCGACGCGCGGCTGGGTGCGGTTCGGCGGACCGCCGGCCACGCCGAAGGTGGTGGACCTGCCGCGGCGCTCGGTCGTCGCCGCGGTCACCGCGCCGCCGGACGAGCGCCTCCTTGCGATCGACCTGGCCGGCGGCCCGCCGGACCGCATCCATCGGGTCGTCGTCGAGCTGATGACGAACCAGTGGAACGTGATCGCGGCGGATGCGGCGGGGCGGATCGTCGCGGTGCTGTGGAGTCGCCGCGCGGGCGGGCGCGAGCTGCGCGTGGGGCTGCCGTACACGCCTCCCGAGCCGACCCGGCGGGAGGGGGTCGACGCGCCGATCGGCGTGGACCGGTGGCGGGCGCTGCTGGGCGGGGTGTCCGCCCCCGAGCGGCGGGCGATCCTGCTGGAGGGCGTGGCATACGCGAGCCCGGTGAACGCGGATGCGATCCTGGGCGATGCCGCGGCGGGTCCCGGCGAGGCCGCGTTGCTGGAGGCGTACGCGCGCTACGCCGCGCTCGTGGGCGCGGCGGAGGCGTCGCCGCAGGTGCTGGAGCTGGCCACCGGGCTACAGCCGTACCCGCAGCCGCTCCCGGGCGTGCCGCGACTGGCCGCGCGCACGCTGGTGGAGGCGTTCGACGTCGTCGCCGGCGTGCAGGCGCCGGCGCCCGCGGCGCCGCCGGAGCTGCTCGACCGGGTGCGGCGGCGGCTGGCGCACCTCGAGCGCCGGTCGGCGCGGCTGCGGGCCGAGGCTGCGGGGGGTGCGGCGGAGGCCGCGTCGCTGCGCCGCTCGGCGGACCTGCTGCTGAGCCAGCTCCCGGCGGTCCGGAAGGGGGCCGCGCGGGCGAGGCTCTCGGACCTGGCGGGCGGCGAGATCGAGGTGGAGCTGGACCCGGCGCTCGGCCCGGTGGAGAACGCGCGCCGGCTGTACGACCTGGCGCGGCGGCGCGAGCGCGCGAGCCAGCGCGTCCCGGCGCTGCTCGGCCGCGCCGCCGCGGAGGCCGCGCGGCTGCGGGAGCTGCTCGAGCGGGCGGAGCGCGGCGAGGCCTCGGCGGAGGAGCTTGCGGCGGCGGCGCCCGCCCCGGCGGCCGTGGCCGACACGGGAGCGGCCGGTCCGCGCCTGCCGTACCGGCGCTACCGCACGAGCGGGGGGCTGGAGGTGCGCGTCGGCCGCGGGGGGCGCGACAACGACGAGCTGACCTTCCACCACTCGTCGCCACAGGACATCTGGCTGCACGCCCGGGACGTGGCCGGTGCGCACGTGATCCTGCGGTGGCCGGATGCGGAGGGGAACCCGCCGCACCGCGATCTGGTCGAGGCGGCGACGCTGGCGGCACTACACAGCCGGGCACGCACCTCCGCGGTCGTCGCCGTGGACTGGACGCGCCGCAAGTACGTGCGCAAGCCGCGCAAAGCGCCCCCCGGGCGGGTGGTGCCGGAGCGCGTGCGGACGCTGTTCGTCGAGCCGGACGAGGCGCTCGAGCGGCGGATGAAGGGACGCGGCGAAGCCGAGGCGGGCGCCGGCTGAGCCGAGCCCGCCTCAGCGCTCGTCGATGGCGCGTCGAAGCGAGGCGATGAAGCGCTGCATCGCCTCGGGGCCGCCGCGATCGATGGCGTCGATGACGGCGCTCCCGACCACGACTCCGTCGGCCACGCGGGCGACGGCGGCCGCATGCTCGGGGCTCGAGATGCCGAACCCGACGGCCACCGGCACGGACGTGACCTCGCGGAGCGCCTCGACCTCGGCGGCCAGCTCGGGCGGCAGCTCGGCCCGGGCGCCGGTCACGCCGGTCCGCGAGATGTAGTAGATGAAGCCCTGCGCGCGGGCCGCGATCTCCCGCGCCCGCTCCGCCGGCGTGGTTGGCGCAACCAGGCGCACGAGCGCGAGCGGCGCCCGCTCGAAGGCGGCCTCCAGCTCCGGATCGCTGCCGACCGGGAGGTCCGTCAGCAGCACGCCCTGCGCGCCGGCCTCGGCCGCGGCCTCGACGAACTGATCGACGCCCATGGCAAGGACCGGGTTCAGGTAGGTGAAGAGCACGACGGGCGTCGCGTGGCGGCGGCGGAACGCCGCGAGCTGGTCCAGCACCCAGGGGAGCGCGACGCCGTGCTCGAGCGCGCGTTGCGAGGCGCGCTGGATCGTCGGACCGTCGGCGACCGGATCGCTGAAGGGCACGCCCAGCTCGATGACGTCGGCGCCGGCCGCGGCCAACCGATCCAGGAGGTCGGCCGTGGCGCCCGGATCCGGGTAGCCCGCCGTGACATAGGGGATGAGCGCGACGTGGCCGCGAGCCCGCCAGTCCGCGAAGGGCGCGGCGAGCGGATCGACCTCAAACGAAGTAATCGGAAACCCGGATGCCATACTTGTCAGGGTCTGTCGTCTTGATGATGGAACGCAGCGGCAAGCCCGTCTCCGGGTTGACCTCGGAGAGGTCGTGGACCTTCGGCTCGGCGAGCCTGACGCCCATGTAATCGGTGATAATCTTGACGATCGGGTGGTGCACGCGCTTCGGGTCAGGGTTCCGCGCGACGACGATCGCCATCTCGTGCGTGTCGAGGATGACGAGCGTGCCCACCGGGTAGATCCCGGTGACGTTCATGAACGCCTTGACGAGCAGCGGGTCGTACCCGCGCGCGGGATTGTCGCGCATCTCGCGCACGACCTCGTCGGGCGGCCAGGGGAGCGAGCGGTAGCTGCGCTTCGAGGTCGCCGCGTCGAAGCCGTCGGCCACGGCGACGATCCGGCTGAAGAGGCGCGGGGTCCGCGGCCGCTTGTTCTTCGGGTACCCCGTCAGGTCCGTCTTCATGTGATGCTCGTAGGCGACGAGCATCGGCCGGTACGGCACGTCGGTCATGCCGCGCATCTGGAAGAGCGCGAGCAGCCCCTCGGTCGGGTGTTGCTGGATCAGGCGCCACTCGTCCGGCGTCAGGTCGCCCGGCTTGTTGATGAGCCCGGCGGGGAGGCGCATCTTGCCGATGTCGTGGAAGAGCGCCGCCAACCCCAGCTCGTAGAGCTGCGGCTTCGTGAGGCCGAGCTTCTGGCCGATCACCACGCTGAAGATGCACACGTTCACGGAGTGCGTGAACGTGTACTCGTCGAAGTCGCGCAGCGTGGTCATGCCGATGATCGTCGTCTCGTTGTGCAGCACCTGGTCGACGATCCCCTGCACCGCCCGCTTGACCCGCCGCAGGTTGACGGCGCGCCCGAGCCGGATGTCGGTGAGTACGCCCTTCGCCACGGCGACCGACTGGAGGTAGGTGCGCTTGGCCACCTCCTTCGAGACGTCGTCGGACTCGAGCGGGTCACGGCCGGGCTCCCACTTGCGCGCGACCGAGACCTGGATGTGCGGGACGCCGGCCGCGGCCAGCCGGTCGGCTAAGCGCTCGAACGGGTCCGCCGTGTTCGACGGCTCCTGGAGCAGGAGCGCGATCAGGCGGGCCCACTCGTCGCGCGCGACCTCGGCCGCGGCCTCGATGGAGCCGACGCGATGCCGCGCCAGCAGCCCGGCCACGACCGAGAAGGCCGTAAAGTCCGAGAGCTGGACGCGCAGGCGCGCATCGTTGAGGAACAGGAAGTCGCCGACCTGCCTCAGCTCCAACGCGCCCTCGCGGTCGACGATCCGTCGCACCACCCGCTGGAGCTCCTCGAGCGCGTTCTGCACCGCGGTGTTCTCCATCGGGTACAGCTTCAGCGCCTGCGCCACGACGTAGAACGCCGTGACGAAGCTGCGGCCAAGCGGCTGGAGGACGCTCTCGCTCTGGAGCAGCGAGCCGGGAGTCTCGGGGGTCATGCGGCGGATTCCTGCCGGAGCGCGCGGCTGACGGCGTTGCGCACCAGCGGGTTCTGCTCGGCGCGGGCGCGCTCGAGGGAGGAGCGGGCGGCCGGCGTGCCGACGCGCCCGAGCGCCATGGCGGCGCACGCGCGCAGCTCCGGCGGCTTGTGCCGGCGCAACAGGTCCCTCCCGTTCAGCAGCTCGTCGAGGAGCGAGACGCTCTCGGGCGTGGCGACGGCGCCGTACGCCTCGAAGAATGCGATCTTCTCGGTGAGGTCGGCGTCGCGGATCGCTTTCCCGAGGATCACCTGCTCGAGCCGCGCGCGCGCGGGCAGGTAGCGGAGCCGGGCGATCCCGCGCGCCGCGGCGACGCGGACGTCGCGCGCGGAGTCGTCGAGCGCGCGGATCAGCGCCTCGAGCGCCGTGCCGGAGTGGATCGCCACGAGCGCGTCGACGGCGGCCAGACGAAGATTCGGCTCGGCGCGCGAGAGAAGCGCGGCGACGGGCGCCGCGGCGCGCGCGACGCCGAGCCGGCCGATCAGCCGCGTCGCCCCCTCGACCACGGCCGGCTCCTCGACCGAGAGCAGCTCGATTACCGCATCCTCGTCCGCCCGGCCGATGCTCTCCACGGCCCGCTCCAGCCGGGCCTGGAGCGCCGCATCGCTGGTGCTCGCGGCCGCCCGGATCAGGATCGGCAGCGCCCGCGGCCCGAGGTGGCTGAGGAACACGCCCAGCTCCTCGCCGTCGGGGTCGAGGATCGAATTCTCCAGAGCGACGATGAGCTGCTCGACGACGCCCGGGTCGCTCAGCTCGTCGATGATCCGCTGCACCTCGGCGGCGGCCTCCGGGTCGAGCCCGCGCTCGCGGGCGGCGAGCAGCTCGGAGAGGATCGTGGAGCCGGTGGCGAAGTCGCCGAGCGCGAGGTAGCCGGGCGTGAGCTGGCGCAAGATCGAAACGATCTCCCGCTGCCGCTCGGGCAGCGGGTCCTCGAGTCGATCGAAGAGCGCATTCAGCACGTCCGCCTTCATATCGCGCTGGAACTCCAGCTCGACCTCCTGGCGCAGCGCCTCCAACTCCGTGTCGCCGAGGAAGTAGAGCGTCTCGGCGAAGCCCGGCAGCTCGAGATCCGGCTGCTGCTCGGAGGGGCGGGGCGGATCGCCATCCAGCCCGGAGGCGTCCGCCAGGACGCGATCCAGGTCGATCGAGCCGAAGCGCGCCTCCGTCGGCTCCTCGGGAACGTCGAGTTCGTCGCCCAGCACGTCCACGTAGCTGTACTGGAAGCCCGTGAACTGCTGCTCCCAGAGGAGCGTGACGAGGTCGTCGCCGGACTGCTCGCGCTGGCGGGCGCTGGCCAGCACGTCGAGGAAGACCGGCAGCTCGTCCTCGAAGCCCGGGAGGAAGGCGAAGTAGCGGATCCCGTCCTTGTAGAAGAAGAACGGCAGGCTGTCACGCCCCTCGCCGACCGTGAAGACCTGGTCCTTCCAGTGGAAGCCCGCCTCGTCCACCGAGACGGTCAGCGACGCCGTGTGGTCCCAGAGACCGGCGAACGCCGCCTGGAGCTGCGAGAGAAAGTTCAGGTAGACGGGGTTCGTCGCGTTGTACAGCCGGCGCGCGCGCAGCGTCTTGTCGAGCAGGACGAAGAGGTCGGCCACGAGGGCCGGGGCCAGGTCGTCCTCGACCTCGAACGAGGGCGATGAGGGGAGCGAGGTGCGCGAGCTGTCGAGCGGTGTCACGATCTCCCCCAACTCCAGCGTACGGCGTCAGGAGCGCGACCGGAGCGCGGCGACCTCGGCCACGTCCTTGTCGCCCCGGCCGCTCAAGCAGAGGACCACGGGCCCGGCATCCGCCCACCGACGCCCCTCGCGGAGCAGGTAGGCGACCGCGTGCGCGCTCTCCAGCGCCGGAATGATCCCCTCCAAGCGGGCGAGCCGCTCGAAGGCGTCGAGCGCCTCCTCGTCGGTGACGGCGACGTACTGCGCGCGGCCCGAGGCCATCAGATGGGCGTGCTCCGGCCCGACGCCGGGGTAGTCGAGCCCCGCCGAAACCGAATGCGCCGGCGCGATCTGGCCCATCTCGTCCTGGAGGAGATAGCTGTACGAGCCGTGGAGCACGCCGGGGCGCCCGGCGGTCAGCGACGCCGCGTGGCGCCCGGAGTCGAGCCCTTCGCCCGCGGCCTCGACGCCGACGAGCTGGACGGACGGCTCGCGGACGAACTCGTGGAACATGCCCATGGCGTTGGAGCCGCCACCGACGCAGGCCAACACCGCCGCGGGGAGCCGCGCTTCGAGCGTCTGGAGCTGTTGCCGGGTCTCCCGCCCGATGACCGACTGAAAGTCGCGGACGAGGCGAGGGAAGGGGTCGGGCCCAACGACGGATCCAATAATATAGTGCGTCGTGCGCACGCTCGCCACCCAGTCTCTGAGCGCCTCATTCGTAGCATCCTTGAGCGTGCGCGTGCCGGACTCGACGGCACGGACGTCGGCGCCGAGCAGTCGCATCCGATACACATTGAGCGCCTGGCGGCGGACATCCTCCGCGCCCATGTAGACGACGCACTCGAGGCCGAAGAGGGCGCAGACGGTGGCGGTGGCCACGCCGTGCTGGCCGGCGCCGGTCTCGGCGATGATGCGGCGCTTGCCCATGCGGCGGGCGAGGAGGACCTGCCCGAGCGTGTTGTTGATCTTGTGCGCGCCCGTGTGATTGAGGTCCTCGCGCTTCAGGTAGACGCGCACGCCGGCGGCCTCGCCGAGGCGCCTCGCCAGGTAGAGCGGCGTGGGACGGCCGACGTAGTCGCGCAGCAGCGTGTCCAGCTCGGCCCAGAAGGCCGGGTCCTGGCGCGCCTGCTCGTACGCGGCGGACAGCTCGTCCAGCGCGGCGATGAGCGTCTCGGGCACGAAGCGACCGCCGAAGGCGCCGAAGCGCCCGGTCCGGTCGGCGGGGGAAGTCACGGCTTTGGTCGAGGTCTCCATCCCTTCACCCAGTCCCAATCGAAGTATCGGCAGCACGGGCAGCCGCCACGAACGCGGCGATCGCCTCGGCGGACTTGCGCCCGGGCCCGTCCTCGACGCCGGAGCTGACGTCGACGACGTGCGGGCGCAGCGTGGCGACGGCGCGGGCGACGTTCCCGGGATCGAGACCGCCGGCGAGCACGAGGCGGCGGGCGCCGAGCGCGCGGCGCGCCGCCGACAGCGCCTCCCACGGCGCCCGCACGCCGGCGCCGCCCACGACGCCGGGGCGCCAGCCCTCGAGGAGGAG
>JADGGV010000696.1 GCA_019689775.1 Gemmatimonadota bacterium | reverse complement strand
GTGGTGGCCGCGGCGCGATGGGGTGGGACCGCCGCCTACCGGCCCGTCTCCCGCTCGACCATCTCCCGCAGCGACGGCAGCAACTCGTAGAGGTGCTGCCCCGGGCAGTCGGTTCGCGCGAAGTCCTTGTGGCCGTAGATCTCTCGCCCGGGGATGTGCCAACGCTCGGCGGCCCAGAGCAGGAGCGCGTCGAGCGACCGGAGCTGCGCCGGCGTCGGCGTCTCCCGGTCGAAGCTCCCCTCCAGCACGATCAGCAGGTGCCCCGCGGGGTCGTACGTCGTGTTCGTGTCCCCCGCCCAGCGCGGGTCGCGGCCGTGGGCGATCCGGCCGCGGAAATCGATGTAGTAGTGGTACGGCACGTCCGGCCAGGCGTGGTGCACGCCGCCGCCGGCCAGCCGCCCCTCGTGCTGCGAGAACTCCTGCAACGCGCGCATCTTCTGCTCGAGCGTGCGCGTCGTGTCCGTCGGCTCGCCCGTGTGGTGGATCGTGATGCGCGTCGGCGTCTGCGGCCGCATCGCCGTGGTCGGCGGCTTCGCGCCCCACTCCGCGCGCGTCATCATCGGCGGCGCGGGGTGAGCCGCGCCCATCCG
This sequence comes from Gemmatimonadota bacterium, assembly GCA_019689775.1. Lineage (GTDB taxonomy): Bacteria > Gemmatimonadota > Gemmatimonadetes > Longimicrobiales > RSA9 > JADGGV01. The sequence goes on along the minus strand of JADGGV010000696.1, from coordinate 1,187 downwards.
CCCGGCCGTGGCCGAGGCGCAGCCGAGGGCGAGGACGGCGAGAGCGATCGTGGCCGGGCGCGCGGGGCGCATCGTCGCGGGTCGAAAACGCATGCGAATGCTCTGATCGGCTGTGGGACGGTCGGGGTGCGGCGGTGTTGGTGTCGAGGCCGAGCCCAATCCCGGACCGGGCGATCGACCCGGATCGGATCCCGCGCCGGCGCCCGGACCGGCGGGCCGGGCGCGCACGCGGGCCCGAGGCGGACGAGCGCCCGGCGCGGACCCGGCTACGGGCGCGGCCACCGCGACCGCGGCGCCGGCGCCGGCAGCGTGATGGGGCTCTCGGCGATGGCGACGTCGACGTCGCCGGACGTCGTCGCGTTCCGGCGGCGGGCCGCGCGCCGCTACTTCTTCACCGGCACCATGATGTGCGCGTAGGGCGTGCCCGCGTACATCACCCACGGCGCATCCTTCTGCCGCTTCGTGGGGAGGCCGCGCAGCGCCGCCGGGTCCGTGGCGAGCAGCATGAGGTGCGGCCCGTCGAAGCCCCACTCGTTCGTCGGCGTCGGCTTCGTGGCGAACGGGTCCGTATTGCTCCCGTAGGCCCCGCCCGGCGCGGTCATGTAGGCGATCCCGGGCTTCGTGATGTGCGGCGGCTGCTTCGCCTCGTACGCGTCTATCCACCGCTGCCAGCTCTCGTCGACGCACATCGGGTCGTTTCCCTCCGTCTCCGGCATGTCCGGGTAGCAGACATCGCCGTTCGAGCCCTTGCGCAGCTCGACGGGCGCGCCGCCGGGAGTCGCCGGGAAGTCCATGATCGTGGCCTTCGCCGAGATCTCGGGGGGCGCCGCCGCCATGGCATTCGAGATCCGCGCCTCCCGGGACGTCGGTGCCGCCTTCTGGGCCAGCGCGGCGGCGGGGAGGGAAACGATCGCGAGCGCGATGAGGAAAGGCTGTCTCATGAGGCGCCTCCTGTCGAGGGTAGCCGATCGGATCGCCTGCATCGGCGCGACCGTCGCGGGACACCTTGCTTCCACAGCTATGTCGCGGCGCCGCGGACCGCAAGGAACATCTGGCGGGGGGACGACGTCGGCGCAGGGGGCCCGTAGCCGTGACCCCCTGCCCCGAGCCGTCCGCCGCACGGCCGAGGCGGCCGCGATCGACGCCGCGCATCGTCGGCATATCGCCAGCGGCGGGGGGCCGGGGCT